>JAOARK010000507.1 GCA_025210575.1 Schleiferiaceae bacterium | reverse complement strand
GTAATAATCTGTGTGGTGTTGCGACAAGCCAAATTCAGGTGTCACCTTAAAACCACCCATGGGGATGTAACTCATGCTTTCGGCACCACCCGCAATAATTACATCGGCCATGCCACTGTTAATTTTTGCAGCCGCCATCGCAATCGACTCCAATCCAGAGGCGCAGTATCTGTTGACTGTCACTCCAGGAACTTTCACGGTGTCTAATCCCATGAGGGAAATAAAACGACCCATGTTGAGCCCTTGCTCTGCTTCGGGCATGGCATTTCCCACGATAACGTCATCAATGCGGTCTTTATCCAGTTGTGGCACATCGGCCATTATTTTCTTAATCACTTCCGCAGCCAGCTCATCCGGACGTGTGAATTTGAATTTCCCACGAGGCGCTTTTCCAACTGCTGTTCTATATCCTGTTACTATGTATGCGTTCATTTTTTTTAGTTTTTAGTGTTGAGTTTTAAGTGTTAAGTAATGACTCAAGACTGAGCACTTAGCACTCAAAACTGAAACGTTTAGTTTCTCAACGGCTTCCCTGTTTTCAACATGTGCTCAATTCGCTGTAGTGTTTTCCGCTCGCCCAGAAGGCTCAAGAACGCCTCGCGCTCTAGGTCTAATAAGTATTGTTCGCTTACCAATGCCGGTTGAGATAAATCTCCACCGCTCATTACATAAGCTAGTTTTTCACTGATCTTTTGGTCGTGCTCAGAAATGAAATTTCCTTCTACCATCTGGTATGCACCTACTTTAAACATCGCTAAGGCTTGCTTACCCAATACCTTGATGTCGGTTCTTTCTACCGGACGTTGGTAGCCTTGTTCAGCCAAGAAGATCGCTTTCCGTTTCGCGTCTTTAATCTGGCGGTCTCTGTTCATAGAGTAGTGATCCGCTCCTCTTCTGAAGATGCCTAGCTCGTAAGCTTCTTCGGCTGAGGTGGCCACTTTCGCCATACCAATGTTCAAGTAATTCTCGCGGTAGGCGTTTAGTTCGATATCGTCTTTTACATATCTGTCGCTTGCACGGAGCGTGAACTCTTTGGTTCCACCACCACCGGGAATAACACCTACACCAAACTCTACGAGACCGATGTATGTTTCGGCCGTTGCCTGAATTCCATCCGAGTGCATCGAGAATTCACATCCGCCACCGAGCGTCATACCATGCGGTGCTACTACCACCGGAATGTCTGAATAACGGATACGCATCGCTGTGTTTTGGAAGGTGCGCACCGCAAAATTCAATTCGTCATATTCTTGCTCTATGGCCATCATGAATACCATGCCCAAATTGGCCCCCACAGAGAAGTTGGCCGCTTGGTTTCCGATCACCAAACCGCGATAATCTTTCTCGGCTAGATCGATTGCTTTGTTCAATCCAGAGAGTACTCCACCACCAAGGGTGTTCATCTTGCTTCTGAATTCGAAGTTCAAAATGCCATCACCTAAGTCGGTGATCACAGAATCTGAATTTTCCCAAACCGTCTTCGTTGGACGAATGTTATCCAGAATAATGTAGTTCTCCTGACCTGGAACTTTGGCGTATGCTTTATCAGCGATGTTGTAATAATACTTTTCGCCATTCTCAGTCTTATAGAAAGACGAGATTCCGGCTGCTTTCATTTCATCGATCCATGCTGCCGCTTTATCATCGCCACTCATGGCCTTTAAGCCATTATCTAAACCAACGGCATCCCATACTTCAAATGGACCTAATTCCCATCCGAAACCAGCACGCATGGCTTGGTCAATTTTGTAAAGGTCATCCGCGATCTCAGGAATTCTATTCGTTACATAAGCGAATAGGGCAGAGAAGGTGCTTCGGTAAAATTCACCTGCTTTGTCTTTCGCTTTGAACAAGAATTTCATGCGCTCACCAAGATCGTCCATGGTTTTGGTTTGCTTTAGCGATGCAAATGACGCGCGTTGTTTGGCTCGGTATTCTTTCGATTCAAGATCTAAAGTCAAGATCTCCGTCTTGCCGTCTTTCTTGGTCTTTTTATAAAATCCTTGTTTGGTTTTGTCGCCCAGTCTTTCATTTTCAATCATAAAATCGATGAAGTCTGGAAGCGCGAATGTGCTGTTCTTCTCGTCATCTTTCACTGCAGCATTCAAGCCCTTGGCAACAAGCACTAAAGTGTCTAGACCTACCACATCACAAGTTCTAAACGTAGCCGACTTGGGTCTTCCGATCACCGGCCCTGTTAATTTATCCACTTCCTCGATGGTCATGCCCATAGCCGAGAACTTGTGGAACAGATCCATGATGCTGAAGATCCCCACGCGGTTCGCGATAAATGCAGGCGTGTCTTTGGCCAATACGGTAGTCTTTCCTAAATATTCATCACCGTAGCTCATCAAGAAATCAATTACCGATGGATCTGTTTTAGGCGTTGGGATGATTTCTAGAAGTTTTAAATAACGAGGAGGGTTAAAGAAATGCGTTCCACAGAAATTGGCGTTAAAGTCATCGCTTCTTCCATCCATCATTAAATGGATAGGAATACCCGAAGTGTTTGACGTTACAAACGTTCCTGGGGTGCGGTATTTCTCCACTTGTTCAAATACGATCTTCTTGATGTCTAGTTTTTCCACCACTACCTCAATGATCCAATCGCAGTCTTTTATGCGGGGCATATCGTCTTCAAAGTTCCCTACGCTAATGCGCGAAACAAACTTCTTACTATAGATAGGAGACGGGTTTGCCTTTACCGTATTGGTGAGGTTGGATTGTGTAATTCTATTTCTCACCGCCTTGCTTTCTAGGGTCAATCCCTTTTTTTCTTCGTCTGGTAAGAGCTCTTTAGGAGGGATGTCTAGCAACAGAACTTGCACGCCTTTGTTGGCGAAATGACAAGCTATGCGGCTCCCCATTATTCCGGAGCCGAGTACGGCTACCTTATTTATGATTCGCTTCTTCATGTTTTAGAAATATCTCTTTATTGTTAATGAGTTCATTTACTTTATCTGTTACTCTGAAAAATGCTTCGATGTCTTTTTTGGGAATCTTACCCAAAACCGTGTTGTTGAATTGCAGTACCGCATCTTTAGCGTCTTCTCTTTTTTCCAACCCAAATGGGGTGAGGCAGATGAGAACACCTCGCCCATCATTCGGATTGGGTTTTCTGTAAATCAATTCTTTCTCTTCCATGTTCTTTAGAATCCTGGAGAGCGAAGTAGATTCCATCCCCATCTTGGGGCCTAGCGCTGTAGATGGTGTACCGTTTTCAATATCTATGTTCAGTAAAACAAAGCCCACAGCCATGGTTCCCCCAAAGCCGGATGCCCACTCGTTGTACATTTTAGAAATGTTCTGCCAAGTGTACTTTACGTGAAAATCAATGGTTTCTTCTGGACGCATTCACTTTTGTTTGCGACTAATATAAAAATATTATGCATGCATAGTAAATTATTTTTAGGAAATAACATTTCCCTAACGTTTAGCGTTATTTTGTCCTAAACCTTAATCACTATGAAAAAGCTTTTCCTTGTTACTTGTTTATTATCTGCGATTTCCCTTTTTGGTCAGGAATTCAGAATTAGTACAAAGGCCGCTTATGTTATTCTTCTAGAGAATGATGACTATCGAAAGGTCAACAGTATGATGTATAAAATAGGAGCAGGATATAATGGTAAGCATCATGGTTTTTTGATTGATTTTGGATATGCACCTATAAATACCAAGTATCAATTCACTACGTGGAAAGAAGAGCAGCAAGCAAAAAGAATCCAATTTGGTTGTCACTATTCTTTAAAGTTTTTGGATAAGAACAAGTGGCTGGCGTTTTTTCAAGTGGGAAGTGTTTTTGGTCAGGAAAGGATTTACGTAGAAGGACCCGTAGAAAGCCCTTTTTGGGATAAAGCCCATTTCTGGTCTGTTCAAACTACGGTAGAATGTGCCTATAGGTTTGGAGCCTTTGAACCCGGGGTTGGAGTAGACGTAGATGTTATGAGTAACACCCGAGTTTATTCCGAAACGTTTACTCTCTTTCCTTATGTAGG
>JAOARK010000506.1 GCA_025210575.1 Schleiferiaceae bacterium | reverse complement strand
TTAGGAAAGTCTGTTGAAAGTGAAAATGATCGCAGAAGATTTGAAGAATTGAGCCAATCCTTACCTACTCAACATAATTAATCAATTGCATTTATCGCAATCGCCATGTGCTGTTTTCTTACTTGGTAAAAACTTATATACCAAATAGCCAATAGCACTTAAAAATAGAACAACAACACCCGCTATCTGCATAATCAACTGAACATATTAAACACAGCTAAAGACGAAACGTACGCCAAACCTGTCATAAACACCAATTGTAACATGGGCCATTTCCAACTGTTGGTTTCTCTTTTCACTACAGCAAGTGTACTCATACACTGCATGGCAAACGCATAAAATACCAATAGCGACAAGCCTAAAGGAAGGTCATAACGTTTTAATCCTGTATCAGGATTTATCTCACTCGCCAAACGACCTCTGATGGTATCAACATCTTCATCATTAGAACCTACACTATAAATAGTAGAAAGTGTACCCACAAAAACTTCACGAGCTGCAAAAGAACTGATCAAAGCAATTCCGATCTTCCAATCATAACCCAAGGGCTTTATAGTTGGTTCAATAAACTTACCCGCTATCCCGATGTATGAATTCTCTAATTTAAATGCTGCTACAGCATTTTCATATTCCTCCAAAGACAGTTCGGGCTGCTCGCTCTTCACAATACTCTCAGCAGAATTGAATTTTTCCCCTGGACCATAACTTGAAAGAACCCAAAGAATAATTGAAATAGCCAGAATAATTTTACCTGCCTCAAACACAAAAGCCTGTGTCTTTTGGTAAACAGTTTGCCACACATTCCTAAACATAGGTCTCTTTAAGTCTGGCATTTCAATAACGAAATAGGATTTCGTTTTAAACTTCAAAACCAGATTTAAGATGTAGCTCGCTAAAAGCGCTGTTAAAAACCCTAAAATATATAAAGCCAATAGTGTTAAACCTTGAAGATTAAACACCCCCCAAACACGGGTCTCAGGTACAACTAATGAAATGATAATGGTATAAACAGGAAGCCGAGCAGAACATGTGGTAAATGGAGTGACAAGAATTGTAATCAAACGTTCCTTCCAGTTTTCAATATTCCGTGCGGCCATCACTGCGGGAATTGCACATGCGGTACCCGAAATCAATGGAACCACAGACTTTCCACTCAAACCAAACTTGCGCATGATCTTATCCATTAAGAATACCACTCGACTCATGTATCCACTTTCTTCAAGCAGTGCTATAAAAAAGAACAGTATTGCTATTTGCGGAATAAAAATGACGATACCTCCTAAACCTGCGATAACTCCATCGGCCAATAGATCTGTAAGCGGGCCAGCAGGTAAACTCTTGGATACGAAAGAAGCGAGTTGAGCAAACCACTCATCAATAAGGTCCATGGGGTAACTTGCCCAACTGAATACCGACTGAAAAATGAGCAGCAGAATACTCAAAAAAACCACATAGCCCCAAAAGCGATGTTTAATCACCTTATCAATACGTTCTCTTAAACCGGTACCTTTAGCAGGATTGATCTCATAAGCTTGCTTAAGCACGTCATTGATGAACTGATACCTCCGAATTGTTTCTTTATGCTGAATCTTCTTTACCCGTTCTTTTTGAGAAGCCCTGAAGGCATTGAGTTTTCCTTCCTCTTCCGGGGTTAAAACTCGAATGGAATCGAATTGAGATAGACATAACCAGCCTTGATAACTTGTAGCTTCAGGCACAATAGCGTTGAGCTCTTTATATACGTCTCCGGCTTGCTTCTCTAAATCGAAAATGAACGGCATTTCATGAATTGGAGAATCTTGAAGCAATTCTTTTACTTCTTGAATCCCGCTTTTTTTCTTCATGCTCACCAAAACCGTTGAACATCCAAAGGCCTTCTCTATTGCCTGTGTATCTATTTGTACACCTCGCTTCTCCATCTGATCAGCCATATTTATGGCCAGCACCGTACGATACCCCAGGTCCATTACCTGAGAAAGCAAAAAGAGATTTCGTTTAAGGTTGATTACATCCGCCACAACCAGTACTACATCCGGTTGCTTTTCTTGATTGCGCTCCAAAAGCGTATCAATAACAATATTTTCGTCTGCCGAGCTGGGGTTTATGCTATACGTTCCCGGTAAATCTGTAATTACAGCAGCTTTGCCATTGGGCAACTTAAATTGCCCTTCTTTCCGTTCAACCGTTATTCCGGGATAGTTTCCCACCTTTTGATTGAGACCTGTAAGTTGATTGAATAGCGAAGTTTTACCCGTATTTGGATTACCTACTAAAGCTATATGAAGTGCATCTTTATTAGCCATAAACTACAAGCGCTCTATTTCAATTAGGCGAGCAATATTCTCACGAATGGCTAAAACGCTACCATTAATATTGATACATAATGGATCTTTGAACGGAGCACGCTGAATTAACTGCACTTCAATTCCTGGCAAACATCCCATTTCTATTAACTTTAAGGGAATACCATCATTACTTACATCTAAGACAATTCCTTTTTCTCCCTCTTGCAGATCAGCTATGCTCAATTCTACTTATTTAGACTGATTATAAATAGGGGCGCAATATACATTAAAGCAGTGAAGTGTAAACTGATTTTTGTTTGAGTTCATCGAAGTGAATTCCTAAAAATGAAATGGCTATTCTTCTATAATCCATTCAAAATAGTGAAGATTCGAATTATTCAATTCTGTACTTAATGAATCCATTTGATCTTGATTCATTTGTATTGCTTTTACAGGAATTTGCTTGATTACTTCGGAATCAATCCAATGATACATGGGTTGCCTATCTGGGATATAAACAATCAAAGAATCTTGTTTGGTTTTGTAATACACATCAAAACTACCATCCCCTTGACAGAAATAGGTGTCAGACTCTTTTAAGGTTTCCTTGTCATAGGGGATTAATGAAATGTAAATACGCTTGTTCTTAAAATCATCACCCCATCGCATCCCAATTAAATAGAGCTTCTTTGTTTCATTAATATCAACAGTATCCGTACTCACATATAGATCTTCTTGAACAATTTCGTACTCCAGCATTTCTTCATAGCTTGGAGAATTCAATACATTGTCTGAAATTCTAAATAGAATTAACCCTAAATAAGCCAGAGCTGGCAATGAACAAAGAATGGCAAAGGCAGTTATTTGTCGTTTAGATTTTTGACGCCATTTAAAAATCGATATAACTATGGTTAAAATGGCTAATAACGAGGAAGCCAAAAGCAAAGAAAAAAAGAACAAAAAATTATAGGCCATCATTGGTCCACCATCACTATCTGTTGGTGGATTGATATGAATAATTAAGAGCAATACAATACTCAACAAAGCCAGGATGAAGTGAATGTTATCTCCTAAAACAGAAAACACCCTTAATCCTTTATTCCATTTCTTACTCAATAGGAAGTGTACCTCTCCTTTTTAGAATCGTATATATCTGCAACAGTCACCAAAATGGCAGTTTCTTCAACATCTCCAAAATCTGGATTAATAGCCGTGCCGAAGCTCTTCATCGTAGGAGAAAGAGACATATAGTTTTTGATCAAAGGTGGTACTCGTTCTTCTCGATCTTTAGTGTAGGCATTCAGGGCAATCATACCTTCCTTGTAATCCTTCCCTTTGAATAGCTTGTCTAATTCTTCAATATTTCCTTCACCAACCAATGGTGTTTTAGGTGTAACTAAATTCTCTTTATCAGGAAAAAGACATTCCATGAAATGCAGCACCGCATCCCTGGCCTCTTTGTTGTAATCAGGGTACATCGTCACCTTTCCAAAAAAGTATCTTAATCCTGGTCTATTCACATAGATCGCACCTAAGCCGTCCCACAAATTGTCCAGTGCAAAAATCCCCTCTCTTGGATTAATATGCGGCTGATATTTAGGTTGAATCCACGATCTACCCAGCTCTACAGTATGAGGTAAATACTCATCTACAAATTGCTGAGAAAAATTAAAGTAATGTGCTGTGGACAGCGCAATGCTATCTTTATTACTCAGGTCTAATTTTGCACAATCAATAAAACGATATCCCCCAATGATTTCCTTATCCTTTTCAGAATAAACAATGAGTTGCTCGTAGCATGTATCTGAAGTATCCAACTTATCAATGTCTACTTCCTCTCCTGTACCTCCTCCGGCATTGGCAAAAGACAATTCTCTTAGTCTGCCAATTTCGCGCATGGTATTCGGGGAATTGTGAGCATTGATAAAGTATATTTTATTTCCTCCTTTGTTTGTTTCGCGAACAAAACGTTCATCAGTCAATTCTGCTTCTATCAGCTCTCTATTAACTGGAGGAATGATGTAATCGAAATTTTGTACCAAACCCGAATTTGTGTTTGTTATTGAAGTTTATATACTTTTTCTCGCACCCACTCTGTCCACTCTTGATCGCTTCGAGATCGATCGAAGGTTTTGGTAGGAATAGGTTCTCCAAAAACGATTTTAAATGTACTATTCTTTTGTTTCATCATCTCGTTTACCAGATAAAACATTTCCACATTTGCCTTAATACCCAAAAATTTTCTGATGCGGTAAAGCCTGTAGAAAAATGGCGACAACTGCGTGCCTCCAGTATAAACCGGAACCATCTGACTATCATATCGTTTAGACCTAGATACAAATGTTTTCTTCCATTCAAGATCTTGTACTTTTCCATCTATCATTCTACTTACCAACCCTGCAGGGTATATAAATACAGCATGACCAGAACCAAATAGCTCATTCATTTGTTTCGCTGTTTCTTTTGGTGTTGCTCCATGTTTATTCACACCAACAAAGAGTTGCTTTAAGTTGTGAAGTCCCAAGAGAATATCGTTTACAATAAACTTTACATCAGGACGAATTGGATGAATGGCTTGAACATGTGCCAACGCCTCAAGACCGCCAAAAGGGTGATTACCCGCAAATACAACACCTCCAGATTCAGGTATATGCTCAAGCCCTTCTACATGAACTTGAATATTAAAGCGAGTAAGAACCGCTTTACAAAAATCATAACCATAAAGATCTTTATAGTCGCTGATGATCGTATTGATCTCTTCCTGATGAAGTATCTTCTTGATGTAACGCAATAAAAAGCCTGGCATCCACTTAAGGAGTGCAGGATTTTTGTCTGCAATGATCTTTTCAACATCTATGAATTTATCACTCATCGTTTCGGCTTAAAGCGATGCAAAAGTGCAACACAATTTTAGAATAGGCTAAGAATTTGTTCGAACATCGAGCACATCTCTCAGTTTGTTACCAATCATCATAAACGCTAATACAAGTAGCATTATACAAAGACCTGGAAGCAGTGCCAAATAAGGTTTACCCAATATAATGTAAGAATAATGGTCTCTAATCATACTCCCCCATGAAGGCGTTGGAGGTTGAGCACCAATTCCTAAGAAGCTCAAACCACTTTCTATGAGTATGGCTGAAGCAAAATTGGCAGCAGAGATCACAATAACCGGACTAATAGCATTAGGGAGAATATGCTTCCACATAATGCGCAAATCTGAGTATCCCAAAACTCTGGCTGCGTCTACATATTCCTTTTCTCTAATACTTAAAACCTGTCCTCTTACCACTCTTGCCACCTCTACCCACATGGTTAAACCAACAGCAACAAACACTTGCCAAAAACCTTTACCTAAAACCAAAGTCAAGGCAATGACCATCAATAAAGTTGGGATGGACCAGATGACATTGATGACCCACATAATAGCGGCATCAACCTTGCCTTTATAGAAACCTGCAAGTGTTCCCAGAGGAATCCCTATTAAAAGTGAAATAAAAACTGAAATCAATCCTACAGCTAAAGAAATACGAGTACCCAAAATGAGTCTACTCAATAAATCTCTACCATATCGATCGGTTCCCAACCAAAAGGTTTTATGTTTTATATAATCTTCTGTTTTGAAAAGAGCCGGACCCAAATGTTTTAGAAACACCCTTTTTTCAAGCCCCTCTACACCTTCACCAACATAGGGTGTATATACGAGTTGATCGTTTTCAATTCGATATTCTGAAATGGGTATTTCTTCAAACTGTAGATCTTTTCCAAAATATGACCATCGACTTTCATAATCGGTCAAGACCAGAGGAATGTAAAGAATATCTATGCTAAAACCTGGCTTCTTAGCCGCCAAAGGCAAATGCATTGCATTCGCATCTTTTGTTTTGTCTGGAGTAATAGCATAGCCTAACGCAGCTATTAAACAAGCA
>JAOARK010000505.1 GCA_025210575.1 Schleiferiaceae bacterium | reverse complement strand
GGTCCAGGCCTGCTCGAAAAGATTTATGACGGACTTCAAAACAACCTGAAGAGCATGGATTCTCTCTTTTTACAAAGAGGCGAGTATACATCCGCTCTTGATGAGGGATCTTCTTGGAATTTCAAGCCCATTGCGAAAGTTGGTGAGAATGTTCAAGCTGGAGATTGGCTAGGAGAAGTTCAGGAAAATGGAATTCCTCATAGGATTATGGTTCCATTTACAACAAAAGGGTTTTGGGAAATCAAATCAATTGTAGATGAAGGTGAGTATCCTTTGCGAGACACAATTGCTCTATTGGAAAAAGAGGGAGAACATCTAGAAGTCTCAATGGTTCAAAAATGGCCCGTAAAACGTGCGCTAAAGGCTTACTCTGAAAAGATCAGGCCTTTTAAAATGTTGGAAACCGGTGTGCGCACCATAGACAGTTTAAACCCAATGATGGAAGGAGGAACAGGATTTATTCCCGGACCTTTCGGGACAGGAAAAACGGTTCTACAGCATGCCATTTCTAAACAAGCTGAAGCTGATATCATCATTTTTGCTGCTTGTGGCGAACGAGCTAATGAAATTGTAGAAGTGTTCACCGAATTTCCAGAATTGGAAGACCCAAGAACAGGACGAAAATTAATGGAACGCACCATTATTATCGCCAATACCTCTAATATGCCAGTAGCCGCTCGAGAGGCTTCAGTATATACAGCAATGACATTAGCTGAATACTATCGAACCATGGGCTTACGTGTGTTAATCTTGGCAGATTCAACATCTCGATGGGCTCAAGCCTTAAGAGAAATGTCTAATCGTTTAGAAGAATTACCTGGACCAGACGCTTTTCCAATGGATTTAACAGCAGTTATTGCTAATTTTTATGCGCGTGCTGGCTATGTATACCTCAATAATGGTGAAACTGGGTCAATTACCTTTTTGGGCACCGTATCCCCTGCAGGAGGTAATTTGAAAGAACCTGTTACTGAAGCAACAAAAAAATCAGCTAGATGTTTTTATGCACTTTCTCAAAAACGAGCGGACAGTAAGCGCTATCCAGCAGTTGATCCTGTGGAAAGCTATTCAAAGTATCTAGAATACCCAGAAGTTCAAAATTATTTAAAAGAGCATATCTCATCTACTTGGGTAGATAAAGTGATTAAAGTGAAAGATATTCTCATCAGAGGGAAAGAAGTAAAAGATCAGATCAACATTTTGGGAGATGATGGTGTACCCCTTGAATATCATATTTTGTTTTGGAAAGCAGAGACCTTTGATTTTGTAATCCTTCAACAGGATGCTTTTGACAAAATCGATATGATGACACCAATGGACAGGCAAAAGACCATGATGAACATTGTATTGGATATATACAATTCGGATTTCGAATTCAATTCATTTGAAGAAGTAGCGGGCTACTTTAAAGGAATCATCAATACCTTAAAACAAATGAATTACAGCGAATATGAATCAGATAAGTTCCATGGCTTTAAGAAAGAGCTGGACACGTTGATCAACGAAAGAAAAATTATGTAACTACCACATTATGCACAAGGCATTTCAACCGATATACAGTCAGATTAAGAGAATCAACAAAGCTACGTGTGTCTTAAAATCCAGACGAGCAGGAATGGAAGAAATGGCCATAGTTGATGGCCGATTAGCGCAAGTAGTAAAGATCATGGGAGATGAAGTTACGCTGCAGGTGTTTAGTGGAACAGAAGGAATTCCTACGAATGCCGAGGTTATTTTTACTGGAGCTCCCCCTTCATTGAAAGTTGGAGAAGAATTAGTTGGACGCTTTTTTAATGCCTATGGTAAACCTATCGATAAGGGTCCTGAGGTGGAAGGCATAGAAATTCCAATAGGCGGACCTTCTGTAAATCCAACCAAAAGAAAGCACCCCTCGCAGCTTATTTCTACAGGGATAGCAGGAATTGATCTAAATAATACACTCGTTACAGGACAAAAGATTCCATTCTTTGCAGATCCTGAACAGCCCTACAACCAAATCATGGCAGATGTGGCGCTAAGAGCTGAAGCGGATAAAATTATACTGGGTGGTATAGGCTTGACCAATGATGATTATCTGTTCTACAAGCATGTATTTGAAAATGCGGGTGCTCTTGATCGTATTGTTTCTTTTATCAACACGACAGAAAACCCTTCTATAGAGCGCTTATTGATTCCAGATATGTCTTTAGCTGCGGCTGAATACTTTGCAGCCGAGAAAAATGAAAAGGTATTGGTTCTTCTTACAGATCTAACGCTTTATGCGGACGCTTTAAGTATCGTAGCGAACAATATGGATCAGATCTCCTCTAAAGACAATATGCCTGCCTCTCTATATAGTGACTTGGCGAGAATCTACGAAAAAGCGGTTCAGTTCCCTGATGGAGGTTCAATTACCATTATTGCAGTAACTACCTTGTCAGGTGGAGATATCACACATGCCATTCCAGATAATACAGGATACATTACCGAAGGTCAACTATTCTTACGAAGAGATACAGATATTGGAAAGACCATTGTTGATCCATTTAGAAGTTTATCTCGACTCAAACAATTGGTTATCGGTAAAGTTACAAGAGAAGATCATCCACAAGTGATGAATGCTGCTGTAAGACTGTATTCGGATGCTGCCAATGCTAAAACAAAGCTTGAGAATGGATTTGATTTATCTGATTACGATCAGCGATGTTTGAAATATGCTAAAGAATACAGTAATGAGCTTTTAGCCATTGACGTAAACGTAGAAATTGAGACCATGTTGAACACGACATGGAGATTGTTTTCTACGCATTTCACAAAAGATGAAGTAGGAATAAAACAAGAGTTAACTGAAAAATACTGGCTGCAAACTGAAATCGCTTCTTAATGGCCATCGAATTTAAATACAATAAATCGTCTCTTCACGAAATGCGGGGTCACCTAAAGATTAGGGAGAATGCCTTACCTACACTTAAAAGTAAGGAAGCCGCCTTACGT
Organism: Schleiferiaceae bacterium; assembly: GCA_025210575.1. Classification (GTDB taxonomy): domain Bacteria; phylum Bacteroidota; class Bacteroidia; order Flavobacteriales; family Schleiferiaceae; genus JAOARK01. Next base: position 1,319 of record JAOARK010000505.1, on the reverse strand, counting down.
ATTGAGGTGAAAAAAGCGAAGTTGGCAGCAGAAGACTTTGACAAACAACTAAATGAGAAGTTACACGACATAAGAATGATGACCCGATTATGGTCTGAGTTCGACAGCGGTTTAGTTAAAATCAAAAAAGGAAATTACAGCACACGCACAATTGCTGGAGTTAAAATTCCGGTATTAGAGGATATAGAATTTGACATCGCTGACATTTCATTGTACTACAATCCTAATTGGTTTTTAGATGGTTTACAGATTTTAAAGGATTTGACGTACCTCACTCTTCAAAAGGAGGTGAATATGAAAGCCATGGAAATCCTGAATTATGCAAGAAAGAAAACCACACAAAAGGTAAACCTCTATGAAAAGGTTCAGATTCCAGAATACAATGCCGCTATCAGCAAGATTAAAAGATATTTAGAAGACGAAGAAAACCTGAGTAAAAGTGCCCAGAAAATTTTAAAACGAAGAAACGAGCAGAAGCTAAGCGCATGATCGTACCTATGAAAAAATACACCTTTTTAAGCTTCTATAAAGAAAGTGAAGCTTTTACCAAAGACTTGATGGATTTGGGTGTGGTGCATATTGTAGAAAGTGAAAATACACCCAACAAGGAGGTGCAGAAGCTTACGTTACGACTTAAGAATGCAAGAACCGTTTTAAAAGGATTAAAAAAACGAAAGGTGAAGCAAAGGAAAATGGCTCATGAAGTGAAATAGACCAAATTTCCAAAAATCAATGCTTTTACTGACACCGAAAAAGAACTAGAGAAGATAATGCTTCAGCTAGATGTGTGTAAGTCCGAGATCAAACAACTAGAACCTTGGGGGGAAATTCCTTGGCAAGAATTAAGAAGAGTAGAAAACGAAGCCGGATTAACCATACGTTTCTTTGAGTATCCCACCCGAAAAATAGATAACTCATGGAGAGAAGATCATGCTTTTGAATTGATCAATGAGGTGAACAACAAAAGTTATTTCGTTGTTTTTCATACAGAGGATTACAACGCATTACCATTAGTCCCCTTGGTACTGCCAAAAAAATCATTAAATCAACTTAAAGAACACCAACAAAAAATATCTGAAATAAAGTCTGAATTGAATGACACACTCGATGGTTATGCGAAAGAATACACACATTATTTGGAAGAACGCATAAAAGCTGTTGAAGATCGATTGTCTTTTGAGATGGCTCAAAACAACTATACTGATGCAGCTGAAGACCATGTGAAAATTATGACTGCATGGTGTCCTAAAAATGCGGAGGCCAAACTGGAAAAGCTTTTAGAGAAAGAAGGTGTGGTTTACTTATCGGAAGAGGCTACG
>JAOARK010000504.1 GCA_025210575.1 Schleiferiaceae bacterium | reverse complement strand
TTCGTGCCCAAGGCACTTCTAACTCAATTAAAAGTAGGAGGCAGGCTTGTGATTCCTGTTGGGGAAGAAGAACAAATTATGACCCGTATTACTAGAGTCTCTGAAAAGGAGTTCTCCAAAAAAGAATATGGCGCCTTTAAATTTGTTCCTTTTTTAAAAGGAAAGAACTATTAGCCTTTCAGGTTAGCTATCTCTTAATTCTAAGACCTTTATTCTTCTGTACAATTTGTTGACAATCTTCTGAAGAACATGTCTATTTCTTAATACACTTTAGGCTTTGAATAAAGGCGAACAAGAGAGCACGTTCAGTTGTTCAGATTAATTGGGTATTTTTAGGGTTCACACAAATCACTAATCATGAACCTGTTAAAACCTATTTTCATTGTTCTTATGTGTTTTCCGTTTGTACAATTGAATGGTCAACTCATTCCTGCATCACCAAAGAGCATAAATGCTATACAACAAAACATTGCTTTTATCCTCGGTCAAAACTCCTCAATTTCACCGAATCCCTCACAACGGTATGGCCATTATATACCACCAGCAATACTTAATAACATGCTTTCTCCAAATTCGCCCTTAAAGTTTTATAAGCAACCATTATTTGTAGATTCAACAGTTTTTGTTAATCATATTAACTATTTACCTGTTTCCACACATGCAGCTGCACAAGTTTTCGATTTTAATTCTATGCTCATTCCTAGCAACCTAGTCTCAAGTCAATATTGGACAAGTTATGACACTGTTTTTGTTGCAGGAGAATATAGAGTCATTCAACCCGGTCAATCTGGGTTGACAGGTGATAAACTAAGATTCGAAATTGTTCACGGAGAGGCCAGTAATCAAAACGTGGATAATCAGGTTTTCTTTTCTAACATTTTTTGGCCTGCCACTAACTTTATTGGTCAACAAGGGCAAATACCGTTAGCACCAATTAGGTATAACTCGTCTCCTTTGCATGGAGAAGAAGGGGGACTCTCCTGGGCCAATAAAACTGTAATAGAATACGACTTACTGGTTTCAGATACAGGAAAGACTTTTTTCAAAGTCCCCCTGAATCTCCAGAACTTTATTTCAAATCCACCAGAAAAAATCGGTATTTCCGTTTCCTTTATTCCTGGCTACAGTTGGAATCATGGGGAAGTATATTATTCCGATAAAAACATTGTGGCAACAATGAATTCTTGGTCTGTTATATATGCTGCTGCAGCTAGTCCGTCAGATACAGGGTATTTTGTAGAGCAACTCAATGGAGATCCTAATTCTATGGCCGTGTCTCAATGGCTTTTTAATAAAACAAGGTATGGTGCTTTCTCAGGTGCTCAGGATTTTTTAAATCAGATGTATCATCCAGGTAATTTTGGCTTGGTTATGGATTTATGGGCAAAAACTACTGTTGCTTCGGTAAATGAGTTTTCAGCTTTAGGGTTAAAATTGTACCCAAACCCGGCAGAAGATTTACTGGTTCTTGAAAGTCTAGAAGGAAGTCAGTCCGCGATAAACTTTAAGATAATGGACATTTATGGTAAAGTTGTAATGATCAGAGAACTCACCCATTTAAACCAAGAGTATATAGATGTTTTTTCTTTAAAACCGGGCAACTATATATTTCAAGTGGTCACTGAGAATGCAGCAGTTAATCAGAAATTCACAAAACTTTGATCAACCCACTTCTCGATTAAAATAAACTTTGTAGTAGTTCATGCCTTTTTCCGCATCATAGCCTTGTTCAATAAACTGTTGGCTAGAATCTGGATTATTAAAATCTAGCTTGATTTGAATGTTGGTGTCGAGCTTGATTGAATCCTTGATTTTACGTTTTTGTTTCTGTAGGATATCTGGTGCTAGATCAAATTGATCGGCAATTTCTACATGGTTTGTGTTTTCGTAATGGCGCTGGTATTCTGTAAATGCATTTTTCTGAACGGGATCTGCAAAAATGTCGTCTTTAAAGTTTTCTACGTTCACCGTTTCTTGATTCTCTAGATAGTTAACAGAAACATTTAGAAAGTCGATCTGGTCTTTGCGTGTAGCTTGATCGGCAATCACTTCTTCGGCAAAACCCTTCACCATTTCAACATATTGCTTGGTGTTGTAATTGTTATCTTGAATAAAATCGACACCTAAAAAATTCTCTTTCCAATAAGCCGCATCATAGTTGTTATTATCTAAACTCAAGACACGGTAACCGTCTTCCTTCTTTTCATCTATTATTAAACAAGCTTTATCTAACTTACTGAGGCTTATTCCACTATCTCTTGTAAGCGCTAGGTTAGATTCGTTAGAAAGCATTTTTAAGAAAGAAGTTTTGTTTTCACTTTTAAATATGCCGATCGCTTCGCGGGTATGCTCTTGGTAAAAGAGATCTTTAAAGTATACCACGAAAACATCGCCTGCCTTGATGTGAGGGTGATTCGATTGTTCAAACAAATGTTGAGTAATCTTTTTGCTCGCTTCTAAAAGGTTTTCGCTGTTTTGAAAAACATCTGATGATAGCCCAAATATTTCATTGTAACTGAGGTCTACACTGTGCACAAAATGAAAGTTTTCTGTAGCCTGCGTAAATGGCTTTAGAAAATAGCGGATCAATACATCTTCCATGTCTTCATCCAAATCAGCTAATGACTCAGATATAAAATTAGACTCTTCGCGGTGTTTGTTGCCTACGCGATGTAATGCCATTTGCTGGATAAGCGCAGATGTAAAATCAATCATCAATTAGAATTTAGAAAGGCGAATATAACTGCACTCATCTTCCGATATTGAAGAAGTTTTAAAGAGAAATCAACATTAGGATGGAATAGGGAAGAGAGAAGAATGAAGGCGAAAGCCCAAAGCGTTTTTTTAAGCTTTTACAAACATGGTGTTTTTGGTATACTGCAATTGATACTTTTTGCTGGATTGTACTATTTCAAGTTCAAAAGGAGAATAGAATGCATCATCATTTACTGGAAACCACTTTTTGATATTAGGATTGATGATGATAAACAATCCTTGATGGTTCCCCGCTGCCAGAAAGCGATGGTAATTACCATCAAACTCTTCCACTCCAATATGTTTAAGAGGAGCATATGTTTGACTTATGTCATCTGTAACCACGCCTACTTCCGAGATTCCAAGTAGGGCTGAAGAATTAAAGGGTACTTTAAACGGCTCATTTAGAGGCCTTCTGGCGATAAACTCAACGATATTTTTGTCTTCATCATAGAAATACATGGCTTTGGCATTCCAATTTTCAAAATCCATTAAAACATGTTCTCCGTCTTTTAAAAGATCCACTCTTTGAGATAACCATTGAAGCGCATCATTTTCTTGAAAGGAGGGAATGTTGATAGCAAAATGATATGGTGTAGCCTTCTCATCCTTTGTGAAATGTAGCTTGCTATATCCAATTCGAGTAGAAAAATGCGAGGGATCAGAACTTAAGATGGGAAGATGAAGTACCTCACTGTAAAACATCTTTTGTTTTTCGAGATGCTTACTGTAAAGTTTTAGAGTAGTGATTTTCATGTAGCCAATTTAAATAGACTAACCTTAATTAGAATATAAATTCAATTGGTTTTACTTATGATGTAATCGAGGATGTTTACAATTTGCCCTCGAATTCCGCGTAAAATTCTTTTAGGAAGGTCTCCATATAGGCATGGCGATGAGCCGCCATTTTCTTTGCTGTATCCGTATGCATTAAGTCTTTAAGCAACAATAGTTTCTCATAGAAATGATTAATAGTAGGTGCGGTGCTTTTTTTGTATTCCTCTTTGTTCATGTTCAACTTTGGTGCAATGGCTGGATCATAAAGGCCTCTGTTTTTAAATCCCCCATAATTAAACGCCCTTGCAATGCCAATGGCTCCAATAGCAGCCATACGGTCCGCATCTTGACAC
>JAOARK010000503.1 GCA_025210575.1 Schleiferiaceae bacterium | reverse complement strand
CATTCATTCCAATGGTCACTTCAAACTTTATATAGACGGAGGACGTACAATTCAAAGTTTTTTAGAAGCTGATTTGATAGACGAAATGGTCATTTCAAGACTTCCTATTCTCATAGGTGGTGGTTCTCCCCTATTTGGTGACCTTCCAAAATTTCTTGAATTTGAATTGCAACAAACAGAGGTGTTACTGAGCCACATCGTCAAAAGCCACTACATCAGAAAAAAATAGAAAATCATTACTCATTTTTTATTGAGGATTACTTTTACGGCCAGAATTTTTAGATCATGAAGAAGGACATTGATATTCCTGAAGTAAAGGGTGTTTACATTGCCGCTATACCAGAAGGAAAGGCTGATAATAGAAGTTGGTACATTCATGTGATCAATGATCTTCCAGAAATGATCGAAGCAGTAATGATTACTTCTAAAGGTTATACCATAGAAGGAAACCTGCAAAAAACAGTGTCATCTACTCTAAGACATAGGATTGGAAGCATACCGTATAAATCAGCTGTTAAAGTTGAAATGATTGATCAACAAGTGTTTGAAATTTACAACGAGTATTGGGTCACGTTTTTCTTGAACGGCAAGCTGATGGAGAAGAAATTCACTTTTGGTCCCCACACCATTGATGCTGAGTTTTTGGAAGATATTCCCGTTCACGCTTCAAAGGGAATTCTAGTGAAGTAAATATTTGAAGAACACCACTTTCTTATTTATATCTTTTTGATAATCAACCTCTTATTGCAATAGCATCTTATTTCTTGTATCTTTAATCGACTCAACCTCAATCGATTAAAATCATGAAAGCAAATCAATTTCACTCGAGAAGAAATTTCATTGGAACTATTGCCAAAGGAGCTGCACTTACAGGACTCTCCCTACTTCCTAGCTATATGAAAGCAGACTACGATGAAGAGTCACTACGTTTTGCACTGGGAAATTTAAGTGAGGGTGGTAAGGACTTGGATAAAGAAATAAAACGCGTAGGTGGCATGAGCCACCCTGTAGCCTATGACATATCACAAGCTATTCCCTGGGGTATAATTTGGTCTAATGTGTATTATATGACCAATGGAGAAACAGGTACCGAAGCTAAAGATTTGGGAATTCTGAATGTACTCAGACATCATGGAATGTTTTATGCACTAAATGATGAAACTGTAGAAAAATACAAGCTTGGTGAGTTTTTTCACGTAACTGACCCGTTAACAGGTAAGCCTGCCCTCAATAATCCATATTACGATCCAAAAGATGGTGTATTCCCTTTACCAGGTTTAGGAGGTGTAAAACAGCTTCAGGAAATGGGAACCGTATTCTGCGTATGCGATATGGCCAGAAAAGTAAATGCTATGTTCATAGCTCAGAAAATGGGGCTTGACAAAGATGAAGTTTACAAAGATCTGGTTGCTGGAACTCATGATGGCATTCTTCCAGCGCCTTCTGGTGTGTGGGCTTTAGGCCGATTAGCAGAAAACGGAATAGCCTATATAGATGCTAGCGTTGGCTAAACAACTTAATCCCAGAGTATTCAGCAGAATACTCTGGATTCTTTAATTTCAATTCAAAAGATATGATAAAGGCAAGAATACTTGTACCGGTTATGCTTTGTGTTATTATGGGGTTTGGCCAAGACAACCCAATAAAGATCGTTTTTGATGTCACAAGTGCAGATGTAAAAGTTCACGAAAGTGCCTTGAGGCACGTAAAAGCAATGTCTAAAAATTACCCCAACTCAGATTTTGAAGTGGTTATTTACAGCGGAGCCTTGAATATGGTGCTCAAAGAGAAATCAACCATTGCTAAAGAAATTGAAAGCTTTGCAGATAATCCAAGAGTGAACTTTGTGGTTTGTCAAGGGACTATGAGAAGGTTCAAGGTAGACCAGACTCAAATTTTAAAGGGAGTTGATTCTGTACCAGATGGCATTTTGGAAATTGTAGATAAACAAAGTAAAGGTTGGGGCTATATTAAAGAAGCGAACTAATCTCTTTTGCAGATACAACAGAATGACCAACAAGCAATTCAAACTACTCTTAAGAGCGATCTATTTCTTCTCTTTTGTTATTGTATTGAATACAATTGCGATTTGTATACTGATTTCTCAACAGTATAATATTAACGATGATCCCCTAGCAGTACGGCCTTGGAAAATGAAATCGGTAATAACCGATTTGCCTCATGGTCAACTAGGTAAACAAGTAAACTACGGGTATAAACTCATCAAAGAAACATCAAAATACATCGGCCCAAACGTTGAAAACTCAGAAATGCGATTTGCGGGTAATAACCTAACCTGTAACAATTGTCATCTTAATGCAGGAAGAAAAAAAGGTTCAGGTTCATTCATTGGTGTAAGTACTCGATATCCTCAATTTAGAGGTCGGGAGAATAAGGAGGGATCTATTGAAGAAAGAGTGAATGGCTGCATGGAGAGAAGTATGAATGGTAAAAAATTACCATTGGAGAGCAATGAAATGCAGGCGCTCGTAGCTTACTTTGAATGGCTTAGTGCGGATGTTCCTGAATCCATCGTTGAAGAATATAAAGGTTTTGAAGAAATTGCTATTCCAGATTTAAAGGCAGACACTGCGATTGGTAAAAGGTTATACATTAAAAACTGCGTTCGTTGCCATCAACAGGATGGAAAGGGAATGAAAACCAGCACCGCAGAATTTGTAGAATACCTCTACCCTCCTATCGCTGGAGAAGATAGTTACAATGATGGTTCAGGCATGCATCGTGTACTAACAGCTGCTCGTTTTATAAAAGGAAATATGCCCTTTGGAACCGTTGCCGATCTCCCGGAGTTAACAGACTTGGAAGTTTATCATATTGCTGCATATATCAATTCTCTGGATAGACCCATCAAACAAAACAAAGACCAAGACTATCCGGAACTTAAACACAAACCTGTATCAACACCTTATGGTCCCTGGGCTGATAATTTTTCTCAGGAAGAACATCAATATGGTCCTTTCAAACCAATCATAAAATTTTACTTTGAAGAATATGGGATTACTAAAACCAAGTAGTTCTGTATGATTCAAAAAAAATATTTGCGGTAAATTTAACCCCTGACATGATTTGACATTACCCCAAATACTTTTGCGGATATAATCTAAAAATCAAAATCATGACAAATGCAATTAGCTGGTTTGAAATTCCAGCATTGAAGTATGAAAGAGCTAAGAAATTCTATGAAACTGTACTGGAAATTTCAATTAATGACATGCACATGGAAAACATGAAATACGGTGTTTTTCCATACGAACAGCAAAAAGGTGTTGGCGGAGCCATTCTAGAATCAGACATGGCTAAACCTACAGATCAAGGTACAGCCGTTTACTTTAATGGAGGCGATGATTTGAGCAAGCCTTTAGCTAAAGTAGAAGCTGCCGGAGGAAAAATCCTTATGCCAAAAACGAATATTGGCGAGAATGGATTTATGGCACATATTTTAGATACAGAAGGAAATCATGTTGCTCTTCATTCAATGAATTAAATTCTCTGGGGCGTTCATTCGCCCCAGTCTTTATGACCCAACTCGCCAGACTCATATCGCTACTTACCTTATTAAAATCCAAACGATTACTCAATTCTACAGAAATAGCCAATCGGTTTAATGTAAGTGTACGCACCGTTTACCGAGACATTAAGAAGCTTGAAGAAGCTGGAGTTCCTGTTGTCACCATAGAAGGAAGAGGTTACACTTTAATGGACGGTTACACTGTTTCGCCAGTTCAATTCACCCAAAAAGAAGCGAACGCTTTGGTCACCGCTTCACATTTAGTTCAGCAATCTAAAGATGCATCTTTTAAGCAGGATTTTGATGATGCTTTAACGAAAATTCAATCTGTATTCAGAACCTCTATATTGGAGAAAAGTGAGATCCTTAAAAAGAACATTTACGTTTTTAAAGGCTGGGACGAAGATCTGTCTAGCAATACCTTAGCTGAAATACAATTGGCTATAACGAATTTTCATTTCATTGAAATCCATTATCAAAAGATCAATCATCAAGATATTTCACAAAGAAAGGTTGAGCCTGTGGCCCTGTATTCTTCGCAAAACAAGTGGATTCTTGTCGGTTGGTGTCATCTAAGAAAAGATTACCGGGCTTTTCGTGTAGATAGAATTCGAGCCTTTTCGCTATTGCCTGATAAATTTGAAAACAGACAATTTAGTCTACAACGATTTTTTGAAGAAGACGTATATAAAGGAAAAAAATAAGGCCGCCATTGGCGACCTTTATTATTTACGCTTTATAAAAAGGAAGTTTGACAACCTTCGCTTTTAAAAGTTTCTTTCTTACAGCAATGTAAATCTCGGTATCAGCCTTCATCATTGGTTTTGGAACATAACCCATTCCTATCGCTTTTCCTGTACTCGGAGACATTGTCCCGGAAGTCACATTACCAATTTTGTTTCCTTCAGCATCAGTAATATCATACCCTTGGCGAGGAACCCCGCGATCGAGTAATTCAAAAGCAACTAATCTTCTGGTAATACCTTCTTCTTTCTGTTTTGCTAAATAATCTGAGTTTACGAAATCCTTTGTGAATTTGGTAATCCACCCTAAACCCGCTTCAAGTGGTGAAGTAGTATCGTCAATATCATTTCCGTATAAGCAGAAACCCATTTCTAATCTCAATGTATCTCGAGCACCTAATCCTGCAGGTTTAATTCCAGCGTCTTTTAATGCATCCCAAATAGTATGAGCAGCACTGTTTGGCATGTAGATCTCAAAACCTCCCGAACCTGTATAACCTGTAGCAGAAATCAGAATATTGTTTATCCCACAGAATGTTCCATGCGTAAATGTATAATAGGTAATCTCAGAAAGGTTCACATCTGTGAATTGCTGTAATGCCTCAGCTGCTTTTGGCCCTTGAACAGCCAAAAGTGAAATCTCATCACTTCTGTTCTCAATGGTACAATCAAAAGTATTGTGCTTGTTTACCCAAGCCCAATCCTTATCTAAACATGCTCCATTCACTACCAACATATATTCCTCTTCAGAAATGCAGTATACCAATAAGTCATCTACAATTCCACCTTGGTCATTAGGCATACATGAATACTGAATCTTACCTGGAGTTAATTTTGTGGCATCGTTAGATGTAATGCGCTCAACAAGATTCAACGCCTCTTTTCCTTTTACAAAGAACTCCCCCATGTGCGATACATCAAACGAACCTACGTTCTCTCTCACATTGTGATGTTCTTTTACTAAACCTTCAAATTGAACGGCCATTTCGTACCCTGCAAAAGGAACCATCTTAGCTCCTGCTTCAATCAATTTGTCATAAAATGCAGTCTTTTTTAACTCCATAACTTTAGTTTTTATCCGTGTATCAATTCTTTATTTCCCAGGCCTTTCATTACTTCAGCCTCAAACTCTAATAAGGCTTGCCATTTCGCATCTACCTTATCTCTTTCACCATATTTTCTCGCAAACTTCAAGAACATGGTATAATGATTTGCTTCGCTAACCATCAGCCCTCTATAAAATTCACTTAGCTCTTTATCCTCGATATTGTCGCTCAATACCTTAAATCGTTCACAACTTCTTGCTTCAATTAATGCGGCTATCAATAACCTGTTGATCAAACGCTCATTGCGATCTCCTGTTTTTGGAAAAAAGGCCATAATACTGTGTACATACTCATCTTTGCGCTCTCTACCCAGTGTTAATCCTCTATCTAGTATTCGTTTATGAACCATTTCAAAATGACTCATTTCTTCGCGCGCCAAGGCGGCCATTTCTGTTACAAGATCGTCTAATTCTGGGTATGTAACTATTAATGAAATTGCTGTTGATGCTGCCTTTTGCTCACAAAAAGCATGATCAGTCAGAATTTCTTCAATATTCTTTTCGGCAATATTCGCCCACCTTGGGTCGGTAGGTAATTTCAGTCCTAACATTGTTATTTCTTAATATCGAGTGTACAATTTCCGTTAAACGGATGGCAAAGCTAACCATTAGTTTTATTTCACTTATACCTAAAAGATGTTCTTTTTTAAAGTCCAATTGCTTGAACCTCATGAACTGGATATTGAAATATAAATAAGCACTTTGCCAACTCGTGCGAATTGTAGCTTTAACATCACGGGTTGAACCATCCTTGAATTGTTTTTGTTAATTTGAATGATCTAATATCTAATAAATCAAAAGTTGATAAACATCGCCATTGTAGACGACCACAAGCTTTTCCGTGAAGGCATTGCTTCAATATTATCGGAGAAAGAGGGAATTAAGGTGGTGCTACAAGCTGAAAATGGAGAAGAGTTTCTAAATCAACTAGGAAAAACTTCTATAGATGTTGCTCTTTTAGATCTCGAAATGCCAGTGCTGAATGGAATCCAAACCATGGAAGTGTTATATCAAAATAACAGTGAGACTCGCGTAATCATAGTCTCTCAAAACAAGAAATCAGAAGTTATATCATCGCTTATGCTGCTTGGTGCAAAAGGTTATCTGCAAAAGGACGCAAGTCCAAACGACCTCTACGAAGCAATTTTAGCTGTGAAGCATACAGGATTCTATTTCAATGACTTGGTTTCAAGAGCTAAATTGGTTGAGCTAGCAAGTGAAGAGCAAATCAATCCACAATTTAATTATGGTGAAGAATTAACACCTCGCGAAAAGCAAGTCTTAGAATTGATTTGCAACGAATTTACAACCCAAGAGATAGCCGCCCGGCTTATACTTAGCCCCAAAACCATTGAAAATCATCGTTCTAGAATAATGGATAAAACTGGTGTACGTAATACGGCTGGTCTGGTTGTATTTGCCATTAAACACAATTTGTACTATGTTGACTAAACTTAAGGAGTTGACAGGTGGAAACGAGTCGCGGATGCGAGTGTACATTGATATGTATAAAAGCAGTGTGGCTGAATTTGAAAAGGACTTGAGAGCTGGAATTGAGACAAACGACCTTCTGACCATTAGAACTACAATTCATACCGCCAAACCCATATTTACACTCTTTGAGCTTTCGGAGCTGTGGACACTTGCAAATGAGATTGAAAGCAATATTGATTTGAAACAAAATCTAGATGCTGTTCCAACTCAAGCAACCGCTTTGCTGGCGATGATGAAAAAAAACTTAAAAGAATTAGAGGCGTAATAATCATTACAATTCATCATTAGATTAGGGGTTTTCCCCCTATGAAATGTTTTTAGGAGGTCTAATATTTACCGAATCTAAAAATTGAATTAATGACACGCCTCACACCAGTTTTGAATATCCTAAAGCGTTGTTTTGATTTCTTTTCAAACCTAACCTACTGTGTCACCTACCTCCACAATTGGAAAGCATGTATACCTTCGGACTCCGATCGAGCCCTTTATAGTCTTTATGGAGCAGTTCAATCCAATGCTACTATAAACGATAATAGGGTTGGGATTCTTCCAAATTATATTGTGCAGCAGACTACCTATTAACAAAAGGTAACATGACTTTTCTAATTGTTGGACGTCAAGATTAATTCGAATTCTTCTCTGTTCAAATTTTCAAAATCAGTGAACCTTTTAGGGGTTTTCCCTCTATGAATTGATTTTTGAGATTCTCAACTTTGATTAATCTAAAACTGAGACCAATGAAAACCTCAACCATAAATCTCATCTTAATTTTCTTTTCATTTTTTTACGCCAAGTCTCACGCCCAAACTTCCTGTTTAGATAGTCTGCCCATTTCAGTCAATTTTAATGATGAAACTACTTTCAATAGTTCTGGGTCGCATTTTTTGAATAATTGTTGGATAGCTGGTCAAAGCTCTTCCTCATCCTCAATCAATTGGCGTGTTCATACCGGAGCAACCCCAACTTCTGCTACAGGTCCTTCAAAAGGTCATGTTTACTCCATCTTTCACTCGTGGAACGAAAATTACATTTACTTAGAATCAAGTGGATCTAGTGCAAGTATCGGAGATTCTGCGACTTTCTATTCTCCAGTTATCTACGTTGATTCTACCAGCAATCCAAATCTCTCCTTCTGGTATCACATGTTCGGAAGCAATATGGGCAGCCTTCAAGTGGATGTTTTTGATGGTACGGCATGGTATTATAAATTGTGGGAAGCTCAAGGTCAACAGCAGCTGCTAAACACCAGTAACTATTTAAAAGCTTTTGTGGATCTGGGCATGTTCGCTGGAGATTCTATTATTGTTCAATTTAAAGGAAAAATTGGAAATACCACCAGTGACATTGCCATAGATGACATTGTAATTCAAGAAAAAGCACCGTGTGCAACACCTAGCAACTTTAAAAGTTTAAATATTCAATCCGCTCAGGTAAGTCTGAGCTGGACGAATGCAACAGGAAGTTCAAATAGCAGAATAATCTATGGTACTCATGGTTTTAAACCTGATAGCAATAGCCAATTTATCGATACAAATAGTAATAACGTCATCCTATATAATTTGGCCCCAGGAAGGCACTATGATATTTACCTCGTAAGCACTTGCGCTTTAGGTTTTAGCGATACTCTTGGCCCAATTAGCCTAGTCACACCTTGCAGTTCCTACACCATTCCTTACCATCAAGATTTTAGTCAAATACCAACAAATCTTGGATCAGCTCAATTTAGTTTAATTGATTGTTGGACTGGAGTATCTTCAAACATGGTGAATTCAAACCAACTGACATCTCCTGTAAACTATCCAATTGCGGCCATCACAAGAAATTGGTATGGCAACAATCCTGTTCCTTCTCTTTTCATTAACAGCGCATTTAACTTTGACACTACTGTAATCAGTTCTCCTCCCATTATTGGTTTAGATAGCGGTAATATTGAACTTTCATTTACGGCAAGTCATTATTCAACATGCTTTGATGGTGAAAATCAGACTCCCGATTTTACTGGGACCATTTGCTATGGTAGTCAGGGGAATTTGATTGTAGGTACAACTACAGATCCAAATGATTTGAATGCGTTTATGCCTTTCGATACTATAATCCTAAAAAATGCACCCAGTAATTTTTCTTTTTACTTAGATAGTGCTCACGGCAATGCAGTTACGGGAACACACATAGCCTTTAGTTATTCAAATGAAACGAATTGGTTAGAACCTCAATATATCTTCATTACGGACATTAGTGTAAAACGTATGCCAAAATGCCCAAAACCAAAAAACATCAATGCATTCAATCCAACGGATTCTACTATTGACATCTCGCTACTAAGCACTGGGTCGAGTTTCATCATCCAATGGGATACAGCATCCTTCGTTTTAGGAAATGGAAATAATGATACCGCCACTAGCAGTAACTTTACATTGTTTGGATTAAGCCCAGGTGTAATCTATCATGCGTATATTCAAAACAACTGCCTTCCCAATGATTCTGTATCTGGCTGGGTTGGCCCTGTAGAATTCAAAACCCAATGCGGAAATTACACCCTACCCTACTTTGAAGATTTTAGTGTACCACCAATGTATGTTAATTTAAATGACTTATTGAATTCAAGCTGTTGGGGAAGTACAAGAAATAATGTTGGAAACCTCTCATTGATTCGCAATGATTATAACGGCAATGGAAAATGGCTTTCTTTTGGACAAAGTAGTTATAACGGCAGTCAGACAAACTTTGTGTTTTCACCTAGAATCGAAGAACTTGTTTCAAATCACAATCAACTTAGTTTTATTGCCAATTCTGGATATGCTAATACCAACTTATTGATCGTAGGTACGATGACAAATCCTTCAGATACGAATACTTTCCATCCGCTAGATACCATTCTCATAAAAAAAACTTCAAAAAAACATGTAGTCTATTTAGATTCATCTTCTCTTTACAATGGTCTAGATCAACACATTGCATTTACGTCACTTCTTCATTCTACCAATCATGCTATCTTCTTAGACGACATTGAAGTACGACAGATCGATAGTTGCTTTCATCCCTTAAACCCTAGACTTGTAAGCAAAACAACTAACAGCGCTACCATTGAATGGGATAGTAAATATGGTCAGGAATTTATTCTTCAAATTGGTTTAAGTGGAATGGGGCTTGGAGGTGGAAGTTTAGATACTAGTTATTCAACACAACATGCTTTTACCAATTTGCAATCAGGAACCTTTTATGATTATTACATTTTAAACAACTGCCCCACAGCCACAAGTTCAGATTGGGTAGGACCGTTTTCTTTTAGCACACATTGTAACGAGTTTTCAACGCCTTACACAGAGAATTTTGATGCACCTAATTCTAATGGAAAGGAAGCTCCATTATGCTGGACATATCAAACCAACCCACTTTCCATTTCTAATGGGACCGTGTACCAATCTAATGGTCTAAGCAGATCAAATTCTAATTCTTATTACATTTTAATGTGGCACAATGTGCCTTTAAAGGACACAGTGGCACTGATATCGCCAAAAATTAAAGACCTGACCAACGCTGATAAAATGATGTCTTTATACATTAAAGGAGGCTCAGGTCAAGATCTTTATGTTGCTTCTTTTGGTGATCCGGATGATATAACCACAATGAACATTATTGACACCATTAGCAGGCCCAATTATTTTACAGGCTACATCAACTACGAGATTTTCATTGATTCTGCATCAGGATACAATTTTACTGACTCTTATTTAGGGGTGGTAGCCATAAAGGCATTGAACACAATTTCTGAAACTTTTATTGACGATATTGAAATTAAGGATATACCCCATTGTTACAAACCCAGAAAATTCACATTAGAAAGTGCAACTACCACATCTGCCTCATTTTCTTGGGAAACCACATATGGTAGTTCTTTTGAATTGGCTTATGGCTTAAAAGGATTTGACCCAGATAGCGCTGTGGTAGCAAAATACAAAAAAGGTATAATCCATTTAAGTGATACACTTACTGGACTAACTCATAATACCGTTTACGATGTTTATCTTAAGGATTCTTGTAATTCAGAATGGGTTGGGCCGATCACCTTCAACACTTCATGTGGTGGCCCAATAAAGGGGTTATACACTATAAGAGGTACTCCTGGCCCCAAGAATTTCACTTCAATAGCCGAAGCTATTCAGGCCTTAAAAGGTTGTGGAATTGACTCTTCTGTAGTATTTCAACTGGCAGCTGGTAATTTTACAGGGAATTATAACCTTGGGAAAATTACAGGTGCAGATTCCTTAAACACCATCACATTTATTGGTTCAGGGCATCTACAAAGTATGTTGTTGAATAACACTCCTAACGTTGCCATATTTGATTTATTGAAAACAGAATATGTGAGATTTGAGAATATATTCTTTGACAATTGGGACTACATGGTAGTGAAGGTTAGAAATACCAAACACGTTGAATTCACTAAATGCTACTTTAAGGCGCACCCTACTAACTACGCTTGTATCGAAGCAAACAACTCTAGATACTTAACAATTAAAAACAATGAATTTGAAGGTGCCAACGTAAATTTACAAATGGGTGGCAATTGGTACAGTCAAATTGATTCAAACATCTTTAAAAACACTCATTGGTACGGTATCGTTAGCGGACATAGCTTTTTCGACACTTTTAAACAAAATACGTTTATCAATTGTGGTATTCAACTCTATAACCCTTATAGGTTTGCGATTGAAGAGAATAATATTCAAAATGCTCCCAGACGAGGAATTTGGGTTAGGCAGCAAACATATTGGTGGGGTTATAATTACCCAATAGACGTAGCTGGTTCTCGTATTACCAATAATATGGTTACCAGCGCATGGGAAGGAATCTATTCCTATTACTTAGATAATGTAGTTATTACGAATAACTCAGTGAATGCCGCTTCTGGGTTAGTTGTTCAAAGCTCCAAAGTTTCTGCTAAAAACAATATTCTGGCAGGAAATACTCCCTTAGATGCATTTAATTACGGAAGTTCTGTTTTTGATTACAACATATACTTTAGTGCATCAAGTACTTTGGTAAGAATGCAAGGCGACCCATTCTTTGATCTTGCTGGTTTGCAGAGCAGTTTTACAACACAAAATATCCACTCCTTAGAAGGAGACCCTATTTTCTATTCTGCAACCGATCTTCATGTTAAAGGGCCTTTGGCCAACGATATGGGAGATAACACGAGTAGCCCTTCTCATGACATTGATGGAGATATACGCCCATCTCCATTTGCCGCCCATGTAGATATAGGGGCCGATGAATTTGACATTGCCAATATTGACTTGAATACGGTTTCTATTTTGATCGATAGTACTTTCAAATGTGAAGGTTATCCGATCCAGGTTGAGGCGGAGATCTATAATAATGGAATGGATACGATTCACACCGCTAATTTTGATTTATTGGTATTTGGTCAAACGTTAACCGTTCAAAAAAATCCTAGTCTGCCTCCATTTACTAGCGATACTATACTAATTGGCACAACTGTAAATGCTCTACCTGGAACTCAAGGAATCACACTAATCGGTAGTGTATTAAACGATACTATACAGGCTAACGATACTGCTTTTGCAGAAATTTATGTATTCAACAACGAAACCATAAATGTTACAATCAATGTAGATTCTATTTGCCCCGGAGATTCAGTTTTGTTAAAGGCCACAAATTTTACATCAGGCTCTTTTATTTGGACATTGAATAATGATACTATTGCCAACACTTCCTCTCAAGGAACTTTCTGGACAAAACCTATTTATTCTAACGAAATCATTCGCGTTTATCACAATCCAGGAGTTTTTGAGTGTACAAAACCTGATACATCTATCAACATCTATACTCATCCCTATCCAAATGCTCAATTCTCTTATGTTGTTGGTCTGCCAGATACATCTTCATTAACTGTAGATTTTAATGCTGGATCTTCAAGTAAAACAGATTCTGTTTATTTGGACTTTGGAGATGGACATCAAGGCCATGGGTCGCCAATTATACATACTTATACAGCCAACGGTACGTACCAAGTAACTCTATATGCCTATAATGATTGTGGCGAAGATTCCATAGTTCAAGCGGTATTGGTTCAAGGAATAGGCATTCAAGAATCTCTTTTGAAAAGAACTTTGAATGTTTATCCAAATCCAAATGAAGGTGAGTTTAGAATTGCTTTTACTGTAGAAGGAATACAGCCTTCAGAATTCACTTTGTTTTCTTTAGCAGGCGATATAGTCTACTTTGAGCAGCTTGGTCGCATCTCTGGGAATATCATAAAAGATGTTCACATCAATAACCTTGCACCAGGGGTTTATATTTTAAGGGTACTGATTGGAGAAGAATCTGTACATAAAAGAATCACTATTCATTAAAGTAGATTAACACAAAACTAAGGGCCCTTTAATAGAGCCCTTTTTGTTTTTCTATTAGGGGTTTTCCCTCTATGAATCGGTATTTATTCTTTTCAATTTTAAAGTATCTAAAAATTGAAACCGATGAAAACACTTAGCTCAACCTTAGCATTTCTGGTTTCGGTAATTGCTTTCTCTCAATCAAGTATAAATTCAACAGGTGGAGAAGCAAATGGATTGGGAGGTAAAGTTTCCTATTCTATTGGCCAAATTGATTACACTTCTCAAACCAGTAATACCGGAAACCTAAATCTAGGCGTGCAACAGCCCTACGAGTTTTTCAATATTTCAACTCTTGAAAATGAACTCCCGCAACTATCTGTTTCTGCATTGCCTAACCCAACGGTTAACAATGTTGTTCTTACGCTAAAAACTCGAGGTATTAAATGTTATTCTTATTTACTCACTGATAGCAGAGGAAAGGAACTTATAAAGAACTCTATTCAGCAAACAGAAACCGAAATAGAAATGTCTCATTTAGCTGATGCGATCTATTTCCTAACTGTAATTAAAAATGGTGAAGTAGTTCAGTCCTTTAAAATCATTAAAAACCAATGACCATGAAAAAGTTGACCTTATCAATTCTTGGGGTTTTGATCACTGTATTGGTCCTTGCCCAGACTCCTGACAAAATGAGTTTTCAAGCCGTTGTTCGGGATGCCAACAACGCACTTGTAACTAATAGTTCTATAGGTGTTAAAATCAGCATCCTTCAAGGTTCGCCAACAGGAAATATAGTTTTTGCAGAAACACAC
The DNA here is from genome assembly GCA_025210575.1 of Schleiferiaceae bacterium. GTDB lineage: Bacteria > Bacteroidota > Bacteroidia > Flavobacteriales > Schleiferiaceae > JAOARK01. Next base: position 1,125 of record JAOARK010000503.1, on the reverse strand, counting down.
TCTCCTATAACAAATACAAATGGACTGGTGAGCCTAATCATAGGGGACGGGTCCAATTTTACTGGAGATATTAATTCTATTAACTGGTCTAATGGTACCTATTACTTGAGGTCAGAAATTGATCCACTTGGTGGCAGCAATTACACTATATCAGGTACAACTCAATTTTTAAGTGTTCCCTATGCCTTACATGCCAATAGCGCAGATACAGTTTTTGGTGGATTAGATGATGCAGATGCAGATCCAATGAATGAAATAAATCACTCAGTGCAGCTCATTGGGACAATGTTGTCAATACAAGATGCCGGAGGTTCTGTATCTACAGATTTGTCTGGTCTGAGTAACGCATTCTCTCCTTGGGACACGGCAGGTAATTATGTATATAATGTTCAAGACAGCATTGGGATTGGTCTAAATGCTCCTACTGCAGTATTAGATGTTAGTGGGAGAAGCAAATTCAGAGGGTTACTTGCCATTGCCCCAGATTTAGGTTCTTTTGAGGGAGGTCAGATTAGATTACATCAGAGATTTGATTATTCGGGTACTTCTACAGATGCCTGGAACATTGATGTCTATTCTGATTCTTCTATGCGCTTCTTTTCAGGAGGAAGTGGGTATAATCCTTTGAAAATATTTAAAGATAATAGAGTTGCTATCGGAATGAAATGGTGGCAAAAACCAGATTCTATGCTTCATGTAAATGGTGGTGTCATGGCAGAAAGCATAAGACTTACAAACGGTGCAGGACAAGGCAAAGTCCTTGTATCAGATGCTTTGGGGAGAGCTTCATGGCAAAATGCTGTGAACATGGGAGGTCATTGGCTAAAAAATGGAAACTTTGTATACAACATCAATGATAGCATAGGAATTGGTACTTCAAGTCCTGGTGCCAAACTAGAAGTGGCCGGTCAAATCTATCAAACTGGTACAGGAGGTTCTGTATTTGTTGGACAATATGCCGGAGACGCAGATGATCACTCTTCGAACTTTAATGTGGGTATTGGACATTCTGCACTTAACAAGAATACCACGGGATATTATAACGTTGCAATAGGTACCAACGCTCTTTATTCAAATACAGGGGCAATTAACAATACAGCTGTGGGATATGCCGCTCTTTATGAT
>JAOARK010000502.1 GCA_025210575.1 Schleiferiaceae bacterium | reverse complement strand
TGAACATACCAATCAGGAAGCTTTAATCGCTTTGCTGCGCTATTTAGTTTATGTTTTTCTTCCCGATCATAACCAATTATGTCTTGAATAACAATAATCCCAAGACGACCTGTTTCAACTTTAAACTTTAACTCATTTGGCAATACCAATACATTGTCTTTCACAAAGCCGTTAAAAGAGACCAACTGATCTTCCCATTGAAAAAAGGATTTCCGCATTTCAGGTGTATAATGGCCTTTGGGAATTCGCGCATGCTTTTTAAAAATTTGAAAAATATGTGCCATTCAATGATCTGGTCGTTTATAGCTCAAATTTAAACTTATCAAGAATAAACAGTAACCATGTTGTTTTAGAATAGCAAGATGATGAAATCTAGGCCCTATTATATAACAGTACTTGTATAAGCTATAATAAAGCCCAGCACTACAGAAATTAATTTTTGAAAATTAAGACGGTGATGCTGTTCACTTTCAAAAATAATAGTGGTAGAAACATGCAAGAAAATACCAGCCGTGAAACCCATCAATTCCTGAGCATAACGCGTGAAAAATGAAACATGCTCACCAAGTAACAATCCTAGAGGGCCACTAATGGCGAAGAGCGACATGATCAAAAGAATTTTTGAAAGGCTTTGTTTCAGTTCCTTTAAGTAGATAAATAAAACCATGCTTATAGGAATCTTATGAATAATAATGGCCCATAAAATGCTTACACCTTCATGGTGATGATGGTGATGATCTACCGATGCTGGAATTCCTTCTATGAAAGAATGAACGAACAAACCCATTAAAAGAGCTACAGGTATTTTTCTTCCATGCGCATGGTAATGCCCATGTTCGATCCCACCAGAAAAGAAGTCTAACGTATACTGAACCAAAAACCCTCCCAGAATACTTGCCGCTACAGTGTGAGACATTCCATGTTCAAATGCTTCTGGAAGAATATGACTAATGGTAACACCGAATAAATAGGCACCACTAAATGCCAATACCCACTTAAACCAATTTTTATTTTGATTTAAGGATGAAACTTGAGCTACAATAGCACCAAATGCAACACTTGCTATAAGTAAAGCTATTTCCATTTAATTTCTTTGGGCAATAATTACTAATCGTTCTGAAGTACTTTCTTGAAAAGGAGACAGTTTCATATCTCCAAAACAATCGAGAATGGTTAGACCCGCTTGATCGAAAAATCTTTCAAAATCTTTTAATGTGAGCATGGTTACCTTTTCTTGGAATGAATATTCTTCATTTTCTTCGTAAACAGCAATGGTCTTTACAATCTTTTTATTTTGAATCTCTCTGCGAATATTGAATCTCACTCCTGTCTCTGTTGAAATTTCTTCATCTTCAATAAGACCTTGTTTCAGTCTATTCACATTTAAAAAATCAAGTGTCAAAACACCCTTTGGTTTTAGCGCAGTGTTAATATTCTTTAAAGATTGAATATGCTCCTTATCATTTTCAAAATACCCAAAACTGGTAAAAAGGTTGAAAATGAAATCGTACTTATTTAAACCAAACTCTTCTCGCATATCCTTTACGAAGAAGTTTACATTGGGCACATGCTTTTTTGCATAATCAATGTTTTCTTCAGATAAATCGATGCCACATACCTTTAATCCTAATTGCTCCAAAAAACGTGCGTGTCTCCCTCTACCACAAGCCAGATCTAAAACTTTATCTCCTTCGGTTATGGCTAACTTCTTCACCAAAGCTTGAACAAAAAGCTCTGCATCCTTGCTATCTCTATGCTGATAAAGCATATGATAATATGGAGTGTTAAACCAGGATTGAAACCAATCTTTTGGGCTCATGGATAGGGTTGAGGACAATTGAATTAATTCGCGAACATAGGATAAAATATACGAACAATAGCTACAATTAAAATTGCAATAAGTACGTATCTAATTATTGTATTGGCCTTTGGGTGACTCAATACATAACGGGCTCCAAGCCGAGCTCCTATGGCCGCGCCTGTAGCTAATATCAATCCGGGAACCCAAACAATATCTCCACTCAAAAGAAAGATAATAAAGGCCGGTAATATCATTATGAAGGCTACCCACAGCTTTATAATATTTGCATCGCGCAAGCTGTAATGAGCCAATAACACCAAAGAGGAAAGAATCATAATACCTATTCCCATTTGGATAAATCCGCCATAGACACCAATAGCTAAGAAGATCAAAAAATTCAAGGGTGTTTTTTTCTTTTTCGAGGCATCCGTATTGATCAACCAGCGTTTAGGGCGAAGTAATAAAGTGATCAATAAAACCACCATAAAAAAGCCAATAACCACCTTTAGCTTCTGTTCATCTATATCCACAGCCAAAAGCGCTCCAATGATCGACCCCAAAATAGTAGGCCAGAAAAACCAAACGCTGTCCTTTGCTAACTTTCGAGCTCTTTTAGTTTTTTTTATGGAGAGAACTGCCGTAAGTGTTTGAGATAATACCCCTATTCTATTTGTGGCATTGGCAACATTAGCATCCAGACCTGTAGCCATAAGAACAGTTAATGTAATCGCTGAGCCATTGCCGGCTACCGTATTGATTACACCAGCCATGAATCCACCCAAGATCAAGAGTACAATATCTAATCCATCCATGACTATTTGCTGTAAATATTAGGCTTGATTTTGAGTTTCTAGCTTTCTAATCTTGATTCCAAAAATGGCGTAGATCAAGCTCATGAAAGGTGATATTATATTGAAAAAACAATACATCCAATACTCTCCTGTTGCTATACCTAAAGTAGCAGACTGATAAGCTCCACATGTATTCCAAGGAATGAGCACAGAGGTTACCGTACCTCCATCTTCTAAAGACCGGCTTAAGTTCTCTGGGGCTAATCCTTTTTCCTTATAGGCATCTTTATACATTTTTCCAGGCACCACAATGGCTAAATACTGATCTGAAGCAGTTGCATTTAATAGTCCGCAGGTGGCCAACGTACTTCCTATGAGCGAAGCTGTGTTGGTTGCAATGGACAGTATTCCTTCTGCAATGCGCTGTAAAAATCCAGCTGCTTCCATGGCTCCGCCAAAAATCATCGCAGAAATGATCAACCAAATGGTACTCATCATCCCTTCCATTCCTTTGCCTTCTAGTAAACCACCCAAAACATCAGAATTTCCTTCTATGGTTGTACTTCTCACCGCAAATTCAAAGAATACATAGTAGTGTTGTTTCCAAGATTCTGTGTATCCTGCTGCCACTTGTTCAATGAGTGCTGGTTGGAATATAAACGCAAAAACTCCACCTAAAATCACCCCAATTAGTAATGCAATAATTGCATCAACTTTTTTAGCTATGAGAACAATAACAGCAACTGGAACCAACAGTAACCAAAGTGATATGTTGAACTGTTCGTTTAATGCATCGCTTACAGCTCCTGCACTCGCCATATCTGTAGATGCATCACTGTTTAAGCCGAAAATGATGAACAATATCAAAGCGATTGAAATTGAAGGCACTGTTGTGTATAACATATACTTAATGTGGGTAAATAGGTCTGTTCCAGCCATGACTGCTGCCAAATTTGTGGTGTCGCTCATTGGTGATAATTTATCTCCAAAATAAGCTCCGCTAATCACTGCTCCTGCCACCATAGCTCCGTTCATCCCCATCGTTTCACCTATACCCATTAAGGCCAAACCCACCGTTGCTGTGGTTCCCCATGAACTACCTGTAGCGAGGCTAACAATAGCACAAACAATCAGGCTAGCTGCTAAAAAGTAAGACGGATGAAGAACCTTTAAACCATAGAAAACCATGGCGGGAATGACACCACTGATTAACCATGTCCCCGCCAGTGCTCCTACTAGTAATAGAATCATAATGGCTTTGGAGGTTTCTTTTAAGTTGTTCCCTATTTTATCAGTGACCTCTGTAAAGGGTGTTTTGTACACTAGCATCGCCAACCCAGCAGCAAATGCTCCAGCCAGAATTAACGCCCATTGATTGGCTCCAGATATAGAATCATCACCAAAAATGTATCTCACATTAACAAATAGCAACAGTATCAATAAGAATACGGGTAGCAATGCTACAAGGAGATTAGATCGTTTTGTCATAGTTTCTAGACTTTCACGCAATATTGCAAAATTACTACTAGCCTTCAAAGGCTTTTATTGCAACAGGAATTTGATCAACAATATCCGTTGCGGTAAGTCCGTGCAGACCCAATTCTAAGTTGCCTAAATCACCTGCCAGACCATGAAAGTACATACCCAGTAACGCAGCTTCTTTAGATGAATAGCCTTGGGTTAAAAATGAAGTAATCGTTCCGGTTAGAACATCACCACTTCCTGCCGTGGCCATTCCCGGGTTGCCGGTGTTGTTAAACACCACCTCACCATTAGGACAAACTAAGTGAGAGTGTGCTCCTTTGATGAGGATATACACTTGACATTTATTGGCTAATTCTTTGGCCGCATCTATATAGTCCAAACTACTATTTTGTTTACCGACCATTCTATTCAACTCTCCAATATGTGGTGTCAAAATAGAATCTTCAGGAACCAAATCCCAAGCATTTTTTGCTGCAAGAATGTTTAATCCATCCGCGTCAATTACACAAGGCCTGTGGAGTTTACCCAACGCTTTTAGCAATGCATTTTGAGTGGAGACATCTGTTCCCAACCCCGGACCAAATCCATAAAAGCGATCAGAGGCAACAACCATTTCTTCAAACAAATTCTTGCCAACACCCGTTCTAGCCATCACAGCAGGGTTAGAGATTTGTAAGACTTCCACACCACATTCTGGTACTTGAGCCGTAACCAATCCGGCACCGGTTTTTAAACAAGCTCGAGAGGCAAGAACAACCGCTCCAATTTTACCGTAGCTGCCCCCAATTATTTCTGCATGACCGTTCAATCCTTTGTGCGCAAACTTTGGTTTTTGTTTGAAATAGCTTTCAATTATTCTATCGGTCAAGAAATAAAAATTGCTCTCAACATTTTCTAAAAAAACAGAAGATAAACCAATATCTAGGATCTCAAACTCTCCACAATAACTTCCTGTTTCAGGAAAGAGAAAACTCAATTTTGGCGCTTGGAATGAAAGTGTGTAGTCGGCCTTTAAAACATGAGTCAATTCACTTTCAGAATTATCATCTGCATACAAACCTGTAGGGATATCAATGGCAACCTTATAATTAGCTAGCGTATTTATTTCGCTAACTATATCTTTTATTAATCCTTTTAAGGGTTGATTCAAGCCTGAGCCCAAAATTGCATCAACGATGATCGAGTCCTTAGGAATCTCCGGAAATGATTGTTGATTGTCAACTGACTGAAGATTTGAGTTCAATTGTTGGAGTCGTGAGAAATTTTTTTGAAAGTCAGCGCTTGAATTTTTACTGTGCTCAACAATTAAGGTCTGCACCTTAAATCCTGATAAAAGTAACATTCTGGACAGCGCTAGTCCATCACCCCCGTTATTACCTTTTCCACAAAAAATAACTACCTCTGGTTTATCTGGAAAACAATCTAAAAACCAATAATACAATTGCCGAGAAGCGCGTTCCATCAAATCTATGGACGCAATAGGCTCATTGGCGATGGTATAAGCATCAGCCGCTCTGGTTTGCTCTGCTGATAATATTTTCATGGATCTTCAATATTTGGGGTACAAGCATTTGATTCTCGTCATTATTCACAAGATAATTAGCAAGTTCTATTTTTTTTTCATCTCCCCACTGATTTTTCATTCTTCCAAGCACTTCTTCCCTACTCCACCCATTTCTATGCATTACCCTCTTTATACGTAACTCTTCTGGTGCAGTAACTAAGATCATTGCGTCAAACTTCTGATACGATCCAGTTTCGAATAATATGGCGGCCTCTTGCAAAACATAAGGAGCTTTTTGTTCTGCGTGCCAATCGGCAAATGCCTTTGCTACAGCCGGATGAACTAAGCTATTTAGATAACCAATAGCCTCTTTATCTTGAAATACTTTTTGAGCAAGAAGGGCCCTGTTTAATTGACCATCGGCATAAAGCTCTTTTCCAAACTTAATGCTCAGTTGCTCTATAATCTTTGGATCAGAATCAAGTATTGATTTACTCACATCATCAGCATAAAAAACAGGAATGTGTAGGCTTTCAAATACTTTTGCCGCGGTTGTTTTTCCGCTTCCAATACCACCTGTAAGTCCAATTTTCATCATCGCTTAATAATGATAAATTCAGCGCTCTTTTCTCCCCATTCTATCAATTCAATGTTGTCTGGAATCTTCTGAAGAGAAAGAGCTACCCTATTTTGATTTGCGTTCAGGGTTTCAAAATCTGCAATACAGGTAAAACTTTCGGGCGTAACTAACTCATAATCGCTTTGTGCAATATTCATGGT
>JAOARK010000501.1 GCA_025210575.1 Schleiferiaceae bacterium | reverse complement strand
ATTTACTCACAGGTGAAGTCGGCATGAGCAGATTTCCATCTTCGCCAACTGCATTCAAAAAACCGTTGATCACAGTTTGTGGGCCATTTTCTAAATGTCCCATTTTGCTCATGGCACAATGCAGAAGAACGCTGGCACCTTTAGAGATTCCAATTGCTTTTATTTGTTCGGTTAAATCATTTTCACTCAAAGAAAGCCCAGCTTCTTTTTGTGCATTTAAAGCTTTGTTTGTTCGTTTTTTTTTAATTGCCCGAAATTTCTCGATGAGAAATGCCGGTGCTAACCTTCTGATCAAATCTCTCATTGAGTAGCAACTTCAAACATTAAACTATCCATCATATACTTGGTAGCCCAGTTGGGACAGGCGAAACTCTCGTAACGTCCCCAAAACGGAAATGATCCAAATAAAGCTCCTTTTGTATTTTGACTTTCTTCAATATCGCGCGTAGCATACAAAGTGAGATTTTTGTTCATTCTCTCATATCCAGTTTTGTATTTCTCTTCGCCTGTTTTTTGATATAGTTTTTCCCAAATAATTGAGATTTGAGCGCATCCTGTAGTGATGGTTTTTTCCGTGCCTTTCCAGTTTTTGTCAAACCGACCTGCAAGTTCACCTTTGCTTAAAAATTGATCGAGCAGAACATCCGCAGGCTTTGATGCAGCTTCAAGAAATTTTTGATTCTCCAGTATTAGGGCGCAATCCAGTATTCCGTCAACAGTATAAGCAATGGTGTGTAGAATGGGTTTGTGATTCCTTTTTATGGTGTTGTCACAATCTGTAAACCATCCGTTTGAATTTTGTTTTTTAGAAATGATCCATTCTATATTCTTAACAGCGGCATCTTTGATTCTGTCATCTCCACAATGTGTGTAAACCTCTAGCATGGGAGCTACAACGTAACTATCGTATACACGGGCCTGATTGAGATAAACGTGATTTTTGAAACTTCCTTCTTTGTCTTGTATGCTAATTAGCCATTCACAAGCTTTAATGGCACTATCTAAATATTTTTGTTCTTCAAATTGGGTATAACCAGAAACTAATCCTCTCAAGATCTGCCCAGTGTTGAATACTACCTCTTCACGATCTTGATGTACATAACCACTTTGCCATCCTCCACTTGGTTTTTGAATGGTTAACAGCCAATCTAAAGCTGCTCTTGAAATGGCAAGAAATTCAGGTTTGTCGAAGTTGTTTGCGTATTGAATTAATGTGGGGATAATATAACCTGTAGTTTCAGGATATGAACTGGTCCATCCCCATTGAAAATAGTAGGTGCCAAAGCCGCTGTCTGACATAACGCCTTGATTGAATTTGAACCATTCAGCTGCTCTATGGATCGCATTTAGCTTATCCTCTTCAGAGATGTTTTCAACCTTTTTGCTGAAATTCTTGTAACGTTGATATTCATGTGTCAATAACTCTCGCCCACCTTTCTCGAGAGAAAGGTTTTGAAAATTATGAAGGTATTTTTTTAAGCTACTTATCATGAAAGATGGTCTACCAGAGTTTTACAAATCAGTTCAGCTGCATTTCCTTTTCCGTAAAAGGAAGGGTAGGTGAAACTAGGATTTTCGAGCAAATAGCTAAACGCTTGCTTAATTTTAAAAGTATCGGCATCGCAGAGAAAGGCATTTCCATTGTCTACAATTTCGGTCCATTCTGTTTCGTGTCTAAGAATGAGCGTTGGCTTTTCAAAAAAGAATGCTTCCTTCTGTACGCCTCCAGAATCGGTGACAATAAATTTTGCACCATCTTCAAGTGCAAGCATTTGCAAATAAGAAACAGGCTCTATAAATCTTAAGTTTTTTGGAGCTGGAATTTTCATTTCATCCATTTTTGACTTTGTTCTTGGATGAAGAGGAAGAATGATAGGAATGAGTAAACTTAGCTCATCTAAAGCTTTTAAGATTGTGCTCAGCCTTTCCTTGTTATCAGTGTTGAAATCTCTATGCATGGTAGCCAAAACAAATTGGCCTTCTTTTATTTCGAGAACATCTAGGATTGACCGAGATGCTTTTTGACGATAAAATAAACTCGTGTCAAACATTACATCACCTACATTCAAAACAAGAGGGTTTAATCCACTCACTTTTTTCTTAGTGTCAAAATCTAGATGCTTTAAGTTTCTAACGGCTTGTTCGGTAGGGCAAAATAAAAATGAGGAAAGAGAGTCGGTAATAACTCGATTTACCTCTTCAGGCATTTTCATGTTGAAGCTTCTCAAACCACTTTCAACATGAGCAATAGGGATTTTCATTTTTGAAGCGGCCAATGCTCCAGCGAGTGTTGCATTGGTGTCTCCAAAAACAATCATCGCATCCGGGTTTTCATCTTGCAATACCCTTTCAAGCTGAACTAACGCTTCTCCAGTTTGATGTGCATGACTTCCAGAACCCACTCCTAAATTGTATCGAGGCTTTTCGATTTCTAATTCATTAAAGAATACATCACTCATCTTGGTGTCATAGTGTTGTCCAGTATGCACAAGTATCTCTTCTACCTTGTTGGCAAAGTTGCTTTTAAATATCCGCGAAAGCGATGCGGCTTTAATGAATTGTGGACGAGCGCCAACCACGCTCACTATTTTGATCATAAACCTCAGGGTCAAAACGAAGAATGCAAACATAGTGATTGCTTTATTTTATTGGCTTTTTACCTCGTTTTCAATTCAATTAAAAAGGTAATTTTGCCCCTTCTTAGAAATTAGCTTTTTAGAAGCGAATAAGTGAGAGAATATGGCAGATAACAAAACGAATATAGATTTATCAGATTTAGAGAATCAATACCAAGAAATTGGTGATGCACATGAAAGTTTCACTATAGAAACGCCCATGCGTGAGGATGCATTTGAAAAATCTGATGAAGAGAAGATAGCTGTTATTGAAGAGCACATGCGTGGTATTATGGAGGCACTCGGTATGGACTTGACTGACGATAGTTTGGTTGGGACTCCAAAACGTGTAGCTAAAATGTACGTGAAAGAGGCGTTTGGAGGCTTACATCCGAAAAGAAAGCCGAGTATGAGTACTTTCAATAACTTGTACCGCTACAACGAGATGCTGGTAGAGAAAAATATCGTGGTATATTCTACTTGCGAGCATCATTTTCTTCCTATTGTGGGTCGCGCACATGTAGCCTATATCTCTAAAGGAAAAGTAATCGGTCTTTCAAAAATGAACCGTATTGTCGACTATTTCGCTAAGCGTCCTCAAGTTCAAGAAAGGTTAACCAAGCAAATTGTAAAAGCCATGCAAGAAGCATTAGGCACTGACGATGTTGCTTGTGTTATAGATGCAAAACACTTGTGTGTAAATTCTAGAGGAATTAGAGATATTGATAGTAGCACCGTAACCGCAGAGTTCGGAGGTGAATTCAAGGATCCAGAAAAGAAAAGCGAGTTTTTGGATTACATCAATATGAAAACCCAATTTGACGCTTAAGTATCACTTTCAACATATTTTTAAATGACACCCTTGTACGAAAAGAACAAGTTGACGGTTTACAATTCGTTGACCGGAAACAAAGAAGAGTTTGTTCCTATTAATTCTCCATTTGTGGGAATGTACGTTTGTGGACCCACGGTTTACAGCGATGTGCATTTAGGTAACTGCCGTACGTTCATTTCGTTTGACATGATGTTCAGGTATTTAGAACATCTGGGTTATAATGTTCGCTATGTGCGAAACATAACCGATGCTGGGCATTTAGAAAATGATGCAGACGAAGGGGAAGATAAGATTGCCAAGAAGGCTAGAATTGAGCAGTTAGAGCCGATGGAAATTGTGCAACAATACACCGTTGGTTTTAGAAAGGTGATGAGTCTTTTTAATGCACATGCTCCATCCATTGAGCCTACGGCCACAGGTCACATCATTGAGCAAATTGAAATGGTAAAAGACATCCTTGAGAAAGGATTGGCTTATGAGGTAAACGGTTCGGTTTACTTTGATGTGGAGAAATACAATAAGTCTGCGCACTACGGAATCTTGTCGGGTAGAAATATTGAGGAACTTATTTCCGGGACTCGTGAGTTGGACGGTCAATCGGAGAAAAGAAGTCCCCTAGATTTTGCACTTTGGAAAAAAGCTTCACCTTCTCATATTATGCGCTGGCCTTCACCTTGGGGTGTTGGATTTCCTGGCTGGCACTTGGAGTGCTCTGTAATGAGTACAAAATATTTGGGAGAACAATTTGATATTCATGGCGGAGGAATGGATTTGAAGTTTCCCCATCATGAATGTGAAATTGCTCAAAATCATGCTACGCATGGAGCACATTCGGTAAAGTATTGGTTGCATGGAAATATGCTGACCTTGAACGGAAAACGTATGAGTAAGTCTACCGGAAACACGATACTACCTGAGGAGCTGTTTTCTGGTGATAATACCATTTTGGAAAAAGGATTCCATCCTTCGGTTGTCCGATTTTTCATGATGCAGGCTCATTACAGAAGTGTTTTAGACTTTTCTAATGATGCGTTGGTGGCCGCTGAGAAAGGATATATCCGTCTCACGGAAGCCATGAAGAAAATGCAAAGTTTACAAGTTTCTAAAACAACAGAAGGTTTAGATGTTGCCAGCTGGGTGGATACTCTTTATGGAGTAATGAATGATGATTTCAATACGCCTATGGCCATTGCTCAAATGTTTGAGGCGGCCAAGTTTATCAATGGAATTTCTGATGGGAAGTTGAAAATTACCGCCTCAGATCTTGAGATTTTATCTTCTACAATGAATGCGTTTTTCTTTGATGTGCTTGCGCTGCAATTGCCCCAAGAAGGAAATGCAGATAAGTTGGATGCTGCGGTTCAGGTTTTAATCGACCTTAGAATGGGAGCACGTGCAGATAAGAACTGGGCATTAAGCGATGAGATAAGAGATAAACTTGCTGATGGCGGAATTATGCTGAAGGACGGAAAAGATGGCACAACTTACTCTGTTGAGTAATGCTTCCTGTTTTAAAAAAGATTTTAGCATTTCCCATACTTGTTTTGGTATGGGTTTATCGAAATATGATCTCCCCATTTACCGTTGCAAGCTGTCGTTATGCACCGAGCTGTTCAGAATATATGGCTGAAGCGATAAAGGAATGGGGACCTTTTAAAGGTTTTTGGTTGGGTATCAAGCGCATCAGTACATGTCACCCCTGGGGTGGACATGGTTTTGACCCTGTGCCTAAAAAAGAAAAGTGAATTCATTTTCAGAAAGTTAGACTATGTCTTTTTATGGCGTTAATCTTCTGTTAATCCCATAAAATACGGGGTATTGCGCATTCTTTTTTAAGCCGAAAGATGTTATATTGTTAGCATCTAATTCTCAAAAAATATGGAACCCAAGTATTGGTGGACGATCATAGGAATTGTCGGCTTTATCGTAGAAATATTCACTCCAGGTTTTTTTGCCGCTAGCATTGGTATCGGTGCTTTTTTTGGTGCAGCAACAGCCATGTTTACAGATACGGTAGAATATCAAATGATTGCTATGGCGATCGGTTCGTTGATCTCTTTTGTTGCCATTCGTCCATTATGGATGAAGTATCTGATGAAAGCAAAAGATGTGAAGAGCAATGCAGATGCACTGATCGGAAGAGTAGGAGTGGTTTCAGAAGATATTGTGCCTGAAGAAAACTCCGGTCGAGTAGCTATTGATGGTGACGATTGGCGCGCTGTATCTGAGGATGGAACTAAAATTGACGCGGGCTCTCAAGTAAAAGTGTTGAGCCGTGAAAGCATTGTACTAACCGTAAAACTTATTTAGAAAATTATGAATGGATTTTTTATTGCCGTTATATTACTCGTAATATTCGTTGTATTCTTTATCGTATCTGGTGTTAAGATTGTAAAACAATCTGAGACCATGATCGTTGAGCGTTTAGGTAAATACCACAAAACGTTGAATTCTGGATTCAATATTATTATTCCAGTTTTTGATAAACCTCGCCAGATAGCGTGGCGATATACCCAGCAATCTATCACCGGAGATGTGGTGTCGGTCTTTAAATTTAGAGATCGTATTGATCTCCGTGAAAACGTATATGATTTTCCAAAGCAGAATGTAATTACCAAGGATAACGTTGTAACGGAGATTAACGCGTTGATCTATTTCCAGATCATGGATCCTTTTAAGGCGTTGTATGAAATTGGTAATCTTCCCAATGCTATTGAGAAATTAACGCAAACTACCTTACGTAACGTTATTGGTGAATTGGATTTGGACGAGTGTTTAACCTCTAGAGATACCATTAACTCAAAGTTGAGAACCATTTTAGACGATGCAACCAACAAATGGGGAGTAAAAGTGAATAGAGTAGAGCTTCAGGATATCAATCCGCCTAAAGACATTAGGGATGCTATGGAGAAGCAAATGCGTGCTGAGCGTGATAAACGTGCAACCATTCTTGAGGCAGAAGGTGATAAGCAGTCAAGAATCCTAGATGCCGAAGGGGTGCGTGAATCTCAAATTCAAAGAGCTCAAGGTCAGAAAGAAGCAGAGATCTTAAAAGCAGAAGGTGAGGCTATGGCAAGAATAAAAGTGGCCGAAGCTGAAGCCGAAGCAATACGCAAGGTTGCTGAGGCTGTGAATAATGCAACTAAGAGCGATCCTGTGCAGTACTTGATAGCTCAACAGTATTTAGATACTTTAAAGGAAATGACTTCCGGTCAAGATAACAAAACAGTGTTCTTACCATATGAAGCATCAGGTGTATTGAGCTCACTTGGAGGAATTAAAGAATTGTTGAAGCAATAAGAATACAATCTCAATAAAAAGTCCCGCATAGAGCGGGACTTTTTTTATTTAATACACTGCAATGAGTTCAATGTCGAAGAGTAATACCGAATTAGCAGGGATATCTGGCGATGGAGAATTAGATCCATAAGCTAGACCAGATGGAATGAGTAGAGTACCTCTTCCTCCTTCTTTAAAATAAGGTAGGCCTTCACGCCAGCCTTGCATTAAACTTCCCAAATTAAATGTAGCAGGAGAGTTACCAGTATCCTCAAATACAAATCCGTCTAATCGATATCCTTTGTATCTTATTGTTATGGTTGAATTACTGTTTGGAGATTTTCCATTTCCTAAATAATCTGTAACTATATACAATCCTGACCCAGTTGGAACAGCATTTAGATTGTTACTCGCTATATAATCTTCAATGAGCCTAATGTCCGCATCAAGTTGTGCAGATTCATCACTCTTAGAACACCCTGATAAAAACAGAATGGCGATTAAGGCCAATGAAAATATATGTATTGACTGTTTGAGCTTCATGTAAATATTGTTTTGAGAGGCAAAGATGCTACAATTTTTGAACATATTTTAACTCCAATGTGTTCAAGGCATTTCCCTCTAAGTTTTTGATATTCTTATGGTAAAAGCGAATGACTTTGTCATAAAACAAAGGAACTACTGGTGCTTCATGCATAACCAGACTATCGCACATTATTGCGTAAGAATAGCGGATAGAATCATTTACTTCTTTCCTGATCTCTTGATATTTTGAGTCAAAAAGACTGTCTTCAAAGAAGGTGTAGTTCGGCCCATTAGGTGTGAAGTTACCGGAGTAAAACATAGAAAGGTAATTTTCCGCATCCGGATAATCGGCAATCCATGAAGCTCTAAAAAAGTCGGCATCGCCTTTGGCTTTTAATTCTCTTAAATGCGAGCTAGGTACCACATTAACATTTACTGTTATTCCAAGTTTCTTCCAAGCATTTTGAACGTATTCGCACAAATCCCTATAATTGGCTGTGGTCACCAATTCAATGGGTTGAAGAGTGGTTAAATCAAGTTGACATTCTGCAATGAGTTCTTTGGCCTTTTCAGGGTTGTAGTGGTAGCCATAACCAGCAGCAGATGTGAAACCTGGAAGACCATTGGGAACCATTCCTGCATTCGCAGCGGTGCCAATATCATTTCGTAAGTATTTCACCATTTCTTTTTTATTGATACCGAAATTCAAGGCTTGACGGAATTTTTGGTTCCTCAAACCAGGATGACGGGTATTCATGTTTATTCCAAGGTATTCCGTATTCAAAAAAGGCAATGTGTTTATATCAATTCTACTCGCATATTTTTCTTGTAAAGTTCCATCAGCTTTGAGTAACTCATCTTTGTATCCAGCATCTAAACCCGAAAGAAAGTCAAGTTTTCCTTTAGAAAATTCAAGAAACGCTGATTGTCTATCTGGAATAAATGAAATGGCAACCGCATCTAGTTTTGGGATCTCGTTTTCTGGTGATGATTCAAAATAATGCTCATTTTTAAGTAATACGAGTTTCTCGTTGTCGGCCCACATTTTGAATTGAAATGGTCCTGTGCCTACAGGGTTTCTTCCGAATTCATTACGGTATTTTGTTACCGCTTCGTGCGGAACAACAGAGCAATATTTCATGGTGAGTATTCCTAGAAATGGGGTGAAAGCCTCGCTTAAGCTGATGATAAGTATAGAGTCGTCCTTGGCTGTAATATTCTCCATTTTGCTCAGCACCCAGGCTCCAGGGGCTGCAGTTTCTGGTGCAATCAAACGATTGAAGCTGTAAACAAAGTCATGAGCGGTTACTCTTCTTGTACTGTCCTTAAAACAGTCGTTTTGGTGGAAATAGACATCCTTCCTAATCTCAAAGGTATATTGGGTTCCGGTACTATCTATTTGCCATGATTTCGCAATGCATGGAGTAATGTTCAATGCGTTGTCCATCTGAACTAAACCATTAAAGATTTGGTGTGTAGCCCAAATGGTGGATTGCTGCTTGGCAAATGCCGGATCGAGGCTGTTGATACCTGTTGGTTCATTGTATCTAAAGATCTTAGCATTTTCATAAGAGCTTTCAACACCACAAGCCAATACGGTTAAGAAGGCCAACAAGAAGTAGAACAAATTACGCATACGCCAAATTGAAAGTTCAATATTAATTGGAAACAGACTTCAAAGTGATTTGGGAATGAAATTTTTTAAAAATGTTTTACTTTGAAAAACTATCCAGATATATCTAAAACAACTTATGCGAAAAATTCTTCTGAGTGTTTCGTTTTTATTCATGGCTTTTGGTCTCTTAAGTCAAGATGTTGACAGCCTTTATAATTATGGCCGAGAGTTTATTGTCCAGAATAATGAGGAGGGAGACAGTCTAGGACGGAAATCTTTGATGAATCTAATTCCGATTGCACAAAAAGCTGGAAGGAAGAACATCGAAGCTCAAATCTACCATTTGGTTGCATTTACGCATGAGAGAACCAATAAGGATTCAGCCATTTACTACCTAGGGATTGCCGTAGAGCGCTACCGTGAACTTAAGAACCCCAATTACATTGATGCCAATAACTACATTGGGTTTTTACAGGTAGATGCAGGTGATTTTGAGTTATCTCTAAATACATTTCAAAAGAGCTTGGATTATGCTGAAGCCGAAAATGACAGCAGCAGCATAAGTTATATACTGGGAGAGTTAGGCTATGTTTATGACAGAATGGAGGATTACAATGAAGCATTGAAATACTATAGACGAGCCATGCTTTTTGCGAATGATAGTGGCTCGGTTGGAATGGTCTATGGTAAGACAGGAATCGCCTTTGATGAACTGAAACAATATGACAGCGCAATTTTCTATAACAGTTTGGCTATTCAATATTTTGAAGCTGTTGGAGAAGAAGGCAATATGAGCATTTGGCAAAGTAATTTGGGAAATACCTATACCAAAATAGGTGAATGGGAAACGGCTCTCGAGTTATTCAACAAATCACTGGGTACTTATGAAAAGTACGAGAGACAACCGGCTCCTTTTCTATTGGTGAACCTTGGTAAAGTTCACACCATTTTAGGGAATTACGATGAGGCGAAACAATACCTCTTGAAGGGATTGGAATACTCGAAAAATCTAGATTTAGTTCGAAGTGAATATGAAGCCTATTATCAATTATCGGAATGGTACGAAGCGCAGGGCAAGAGCGAACAGGCGCTGGAAAATTTTAAACTTTATTCTAATTTAAAAGATTCCGTAATCAACGCTGATCGATTGAAATCTGCCCAAGAGCTGCAACTTAAGTATGAAGGCGAGAAGAAAGATAAAGAACTAGCCGAAGGCAAAGCTCAACTGAGTGAGAAAAACTTAGCGCTAGAAAAAGAGAAGACAAAGAATCTGCTGGTTGCTGGTGCTTTTGGAATACTTGTTTTGATTGGACTTTGGTATTTAAGAGTTCAACGCTTAAAACGAAAACAACTGACCAAAGAATTTGAGCTCAAAACGGAGATGGCGAAGCAAGAATCGGCTAAGAATCTTGCGGATGAAAAAGTGAGAATTTCTGCGGAATTACATGACAACATTGGTTCACAACTAACATTTCTGGTAAGCAGTGTTGATAATCTTTCTTACGTTGAGAAAGACCTTCAAATGCAGTCTAAGCTGCAATCAATAAGCGATTTTGGTAGAGAAGCTATTTCTGATTTGCGCAGCACTATTTGGGCAATGAAAGAGAAAAAAGCGGATACACAAACTTTGATAGAACGATTGGTTGGATTGAAATCGAAGATCAATCCACCTCCATCAATTGATTTAATTGACCAACTTGAAAATGAGCATGAGCTTTCTGCAACTCAAATCTTAAACCTTTACAGAATAATTCAAGAAGCCATTCAAAATGCGGTTAAATATGCTAATGCGAATTCTATTCGAGTTTCTTTTTCTTATGAGAGTGGATTAACCGTAAAAATTGAAGATGATGGTTCAGGATTTGACATTGACACTGCTGAAAAAGGCAACGGTCTAATGAATATGGAGCACAGAGCTGCAGCCATTCAAGCTGAAATCAACGTAATTTCTGAATTAAACAAAGGGACTGTAGTCGAAGTAAGATGTTCTGTCTAAAAGGTGATTACCACAAAAGACGAACGTGTAATTCAACACGAGTTCCGTCAAGATCTTTTGAGATATCTTTTTTGCCCACGAATACTTTTCTATTGAACCATATGGCGGCACCCTTGATCATTCCAATACCGAAATCGCTCATCGCTCTTTCAGACTTGTAGATCATTTTCAGATTGTTTTCATCAATGGGTTCAAATTCAAAACCTGGAAGATTGGCGTCTGGATATTTCTTGCGTACTTCTATATGAATGTGATCTTCCAATTTCTGAAGAAAACCAAAAAGCGTCTCATCTGGACTAAAAAATTGAGAGAAGGCCCGGGCCAGCTGAATGAAGAGGTATTCTCCAAAGTGCTCAAAAGTCTTTGCCATGCTCACATTCGTAATCGTACTTAGATTACCTGCCAATTGAAATATTTCCTCATATGGATACGACTCTCCTTCGGCATATGTGCCATCAGCAGAAAGACGACCAGCATTCTCGAGCATTTTTTGCTGAGTTTCTTTGTCGTATTCCTTTTCTACAAAGGTGAGTAAATGTGAGAAAATCAATCCTTTCATGAAGGTGCAATATTACGTAAACCTGAACCTCAATTTTTCACTTTGCATTCTAAATTACAGCACTTAAGGGAATTTAGGATACTTCGAAAAATCGCGCTTACGCTTCTCTAAAAATGCATTACGACCTTCTTCTGCTTCATCTGTTCCATAAGCTAAACGCGTTGCTTCACCAGCATACACCTGTTGACCAACTAAACCATCGTCTATCAGGTTAAATCCAAACTTCAACATTTTAATTGCCGTTGGACTTTTGGTCATGATTTCTTGAGCCCAGTCATAGGCAGTTTGTTCTAGTTCATCGTGAGGAACAACTTTATTTACCATGCCCATTTCGTAGGCTTCTTGTGCAGTGTAATCAAATCCTAAAAAGAAAATTTCGCGTGCACGTTTTTGACCCACCTGTCGAGCCAAATAAGCGGAACCGAAACCTCCATCAAAACTTGCAACGTCAGCATCCGTTTGCTTGAATATAGCATGCTCTTTACTGGCTAAAGTCATATCGCAAACAACGTGAAGACTATGACCTCCACCCACGCACCATCCAGGAACAACGGCAATAACCACTTTGTTCATAAAGCGAATTTGGCGTTGAACATCAAGAATATTAAACTTATTCGTTCCATCAGCATATGCATAACCGCGTTTGGCGCGAACGCGCTGGTCACCTCCTGAACAGAACGCCCAACCTCCGTCTTTTGGAGACGGTCCTTCTCCAGTTATAAGTACAACACCAATTTCTTGACTTTCATGGCTAATGATTAAAGCGTCTAAAAGTTCATCTACTGTTTTAGGTGTAAATGCATTCCTAACTTCAGGGCGGTTAAACGCTATACGTGCCACACCATCTGCCACCTTAAAGGTGATTTCTTCATACTCTTTAACTGTTTGCCAGTTGATCTCAGCCATTTGTAAGGACTTTAAAATATTCTTTCAATGTATCTGCACTTTCCACATCTGGTGTGCGGATTTCTAAAATTTCTGATTGCTTGTCTCTGCTCATAAACTGAGGCAATATTTCAATCAACTCATTTGCATTTTCAATACTTTCATAGTGGATTCCATGAGCCTCAGCAATACCTTTCACACTCGCTTTGTGTTTACTTTCAAAAACACTTTCTAAATGTTGAGTAGAACCTGGACCAGGGATAAACCTAAAAATTCCTCCTCCAGAGTTATTTACCACAATAACCTTCAAGTTTTTAGGCGTGTGTAAATGGAAAAATGCATTGCTATCATAGAAGAAACTCACATCACCTGTAACAACAAAGGTTAATTCTTCTGTCTGGGATGCAAAACCCAAAGCGGTACTTGTACTTCCTTCTATTCCAGATGTTCCTCGGTTACAGTAATGATGAACATGTTGGTGATAGTCAAACAATTGAGCGTACCTAATTGAGGTGCTGTTTGCCCAGTGTACATTGCTTTTTGCGGGTAAGTTTCTAACAATTTCCTTATAAACCATTAAGTCTGAATAAGGAACTTCTTTCAAAAATTGCTGATGAGATTCTTTTCTCTTTTCTGCAATGGCGTGCCATTTATCATGATAAGCACTTTTGTTTGAAGACGTATGCTTAACAAACTGTTTCAAGAATACTTCGGGCGCAATTTTAATGGAATGCGTTAACGATTGAAAAGTGTCTGGATGATTCTGATCTATGGATAGATGCCAGTGTTCCTTTGGTTTCCATGAACGAAGAAAAGCCTTGATTTTTTTTGAAACGAAAGCGTTTCCAACGGTCAATAGAATGTCTGGCTGTAAAGTGTTTGCTTGCTCACTATTCAAGTCCATCAATCTATCGATAGAATTGAATGTGTTGGGTAACGCACAATTTGCTATAGTTTCGGTAAAGACTACTGTGCTATCGTCATTTAAAACGTTTAACGCTTTATGGATGTCTGTATTTGGAGTTAATTGTCCTACAAGGATGATCTTTTTCTCAGAAGAATTCCAAAAGTTGGCCAATCGTTCTACCTCCTTTTTAGCCAAATTGGTAGTTCCCGTAAAAGATTGAATGATTTTAGTTTCTGCCCTTTCTGAAGTAGTATCGTACAATGGTTCAGAAAATGGGAAGTTAATATGTACGGGTCCGCGAGATTCAATAGCACAATTAATGGCTTCATTAATAACTCTTTGGTTACTGAATCTTGTTTGTACATCACCGCCATCTTTAAATAAGTTGGTGCTGTAACAAATGTGGTTCGCAAAAACATTGTTCTGTCTAATCGTTTGGCCGTCCATTTGATCAACCCATTCTGTTGGGCGATCTGCACTTGCAACGATCAATGGTACTTTTTGATAAAATGCTTCAGCCACAGCTGGATAATAATTCAATAAAGCTGAACCACTGGTGCAAACCAAAATGCTAGGAGCACCTGATTGAATAGCTTGACCCAAGGCCACAAAAGCCGCGGAACGCTCATCAGGAATAGTATAGGTGTTAAAGTCCTTATCATTCCCCAATTCAATGACAAGTGGGGCGTTTCTTGAGCCGGGAGAAAAGACAATGTTTTTTATGCCTTTTGCCTTGCCTATCTGACGTAAATACTGTGCGTTTTCTTTTACTGAGTGCTCCATAAATTATCGATGCGCAAAGCTAAACTTAATTGACATTGAATATTGGCAAGACTTTCTAAATCATTGCCTTTTTATTTTGCTCATCTCAGTAGGAATTGCAAATTTGGGGCAGTTGAAATAATTTACAGCTACATGAGGAAGATTGCAGTGCTTATCATGGTGTTCACCATGGCTTTACCGAGCGTTCAGGCTCAGAATAGCGCGATGAGCTATTACAGGAAAATCGCGAACGAAAAGAAGAAAGTTGAAAAAAAACGACTCAAATATTTTCAATATGCTTTGAAAGGTGACAACCCGAAAAAGGCTGAAAAGTATAGAGTAATGGTTGTTGATCAGGTGGAGACGTCTATGGCAACTATTAAAAAGATGAAACCTTTTAAAGGGGATTCTGCCTTTAGAAATGATTATGTACGTGTACTCAATCTCTACATATTAGCCTATACTAAGAGTTATGGCAACATTCAAGAATTAGAGGCTTCTTCGAGAAACTCTTACGATGATATGATGAAATACCTCGATGCAGTTGAGGTTATGGAAGGGGAAATTGAAGAAGCAGCCATAAAACTGAGAAGAAACGAGGAGTATTTTTCTAATAAATACAATTTCAAATTGGTGATAGACGAAGAAATGGAGGAGCAGTATGAGGACCTTAATGATGTTTTGTACTACACCAGAGATATTTACAGAAGTTATTTTAGAGTAGAAGACCAAATGCACGCTTTGCTCGAATCTGCCGAGGATTTTGATGTGAAGACAGGAAGAATCTATAAGAAATCTACCATAAAAGCTTTGGAAAAATCGATCTCAGAGATCGTTGTGATTGGAGATTTTGATGGTGATGATCATCATTTAAAAGAGGTTATTGACCTTCTCGAAGAATTGGAAGAAGTAATGAAAGAGGACTATTCGGAAATTTTGGATTTGGCGGATGAAGGATCTTATGATGAAAAGCAATGGAACAAGGCCATGAAAAAATTAGAGGCCTTTGTTGAAGATCTAGATGGGTTTCAATCTGATTATTATTTGAGCAAAACCCGTTTTGTTGAGTATTACCTTCCAGACGATTTTGAATAATTGCTTATGGCCAACCTGAAGAAAATTGCCGTTCTAACAAGCGGGGGAGATGCTCCTGGAATGAACGCTTGTGTGCGAGCCGTTGTAAGAAGTGCGATCAATAATGGATTAAGTGTTAACGGAATCTATCGAGGATATCAAGGAATGATCGAAGGGGATTTCATCCAATGCGAGAAACATACAGTAAGTAACATTTTACATCGAGGAGGAACTTTTTTAAAGACTGCTCGTAGTGATGATTTTAGAACCAAAGAGGGTCGACAAAAGGCATATGAACAACTTCAGGCAAATGAAGTAGACGCTTTAGTAGTTATTGGAGGAGACGGCTCATTTACGGGTGCGGCCATTTTGCATGACGAATTTGGAATTCCGGTAATGGGTTGTCCAGGCACAATTGACAATGACTTGTTTGGAACCGATTTTACCATTGGCTATGATACGGCTGTAAATACGGTGGTAGATGCAGTAGATAGAATTCGAGATACGGCAGAAAGTCACAATCGTTTATTCTTTGTAGAGGTAATGGGAAGAGATGCAGGATTAATTGCATTGCGTTCTGGAATAGCCAGTGGTGCAGAAGCTGTTCTTATCCCAGAAACGGTTACCTACATTGACGAATTAATTGAAACCCTTCATACCGGATACCTTCAGCATAAAACCAGCGCAATCATTATTGTAGCTGAAGGCGATGATGAAGGCGGTGCCTATGAAATTGCTGAGAAAGTAGGAAAGAAATTCAACAGCTACGAAACGAAAGTTACCGTTCTTGGACACATACAAAGAGGAGGAAGACCTAGTGCTTACGATCGCGTGATGGCGAGTAGAATGGGCAACCGTGCAGTAGAAGCTTTGTTGAGAGGGGAAACAAATAAAATGGTGGGTATCCAAAGAAATGAATTGGTTTTAGTTCCTTTTGAGAAAGCCATAAAACATCACAAACAGATCAATCAAGAATTATTGAACTTGGTTGAAATTCTTTCTTAAACTGAGCGTTTTATTCGCTCAAAAAATTGATAATTGCTTTTGAGTTACGCTCAGGTCATATTGCCTATTCCGCTTCCTAAGCTATTTACCTATTCAATTCCTCTAGATCTTGAAGGGCAAATAGAGCCTGGCCATTTAGTATTGGCTCAATTTGGAGCTCGAAAGATTTACACTGCTATTGTTCATTCGCTAACTGATGAGCCCCCTGATTATAAAGTAAAACCCTTGTTGGGTTTAGAAGAAATGTTACCCGTTATTCATCTAGAGCAATTGAAGTTTTGGGAATGGATTGCTGGCTATTACATGTGCTCTTTAGGCGAAGTAATGCTTGCGGCTTTACCGGCAGCTCTTCGACTTCAAAGTGAAAGCGTGTTAGTACCGAATAGAGAAACAGAAGTGGATTGGGATAGTCTTAGTGACAGAGGTTTTCTGTTAATGGAGGCACTTCAAAATCAAGACTCATTAAGCTTGCAAGAGGTTTCTTCAATATTGGAATTAAAGAACCCCATGCCTGTGGTTCGTGTGCTGCTCGATAAGAACTACATTTTACTTGAAGAGGAGGTAAAAGAGAAGGTAAAACCACGGATAAAGAAATATGCGAAGCTTTCTTCTTCGTTAGATGAAAACGATCTACAAGAAGTTTTTGAAAGCCTCAATCGCTCTCCTAAACAAAGTAATATTCTACTCAGCTATTTCAAGCTGAAGAATGTGCAGAACAACGCTTTAGTTTTTGAAAAGGAACTTTTAGTAGACGCGAATGCGAATGCTTCGTCTTTAAAGGGATTGTATCAAAAAGGTATTCTAGAGCTTGTAGAATTAGTTGGGGGAGTGCAGCAGAAATCTGCAAAGAAGAACTATCAAATAAAGGAGTTGAGTGAAGCTCAAGAATCAGCCTACCAAAAAATTCAACACTCTTTTGAGGAGCGCAAAACTGCGCTTTTGCATGGAGTAACTTCATCTGGAAAAACAGAGATCTACATCAAGTTGATAAGAGATGCTTTAGCAAAAGGTGAGAATGCTTTGTATTTGCTGCCAGAGATTGCATTAACAGCGCAGTTGTTAACCAGATTGCAATTTCACTTTAAAGAGCGCCTTCTAGTTTATCATTCTAAACTAAATAATAGAGAAAGATTAGAGGTTTGGAACAAAGTGCTGAAGTCGAATGTTGAAGATCCTTATGTGGTAATTGCGGCTCGAAGTGGGGTCTTCTTGCCATTCCAGAATTTGGGGTTGACTATTGTTGATGAGGAGCATGAAACTTCTTTTAAACAACACGATCCAGCTCCACGTTACCATGGTCGCGATGCATCGCTTATGCTCGCCCACATACTGAATTGTCAAACGCTTTTAGGCTCGGCTACACCGAGTATTGAAAGTTATTACAATACACTTTCTGGTAAATACACCTTGGTGGAATTATTTGAACGTTTTGGAGGGGTGAAGCTTCCATTCATTGAGTTGGTTGATATCAAGAAAGAGTACAAGAATAAAACGATGTTAGGTCATTTCTCGCCTGCACTTTTAGACGAAATGAAGGCAAGAGTAGAAGGAGGAGAAAAGGTTATTCTATTTCAAAATAGAAGAGGGTTTGCCCCTGTTCAAAAATGTTTGACTTGTGGAAATACGCCCCAATGCAAACATTGCGATATCAGCCTGACTTATCATAAATATGCCAATATTCTTCGTTGCCACTATTGTGGATATTCCATACCACTGCCGCAAAGGTGTAAAGCTTGTGGAAGCAGCGATCTTAAGTTTTTAGGCTTTGGTACGGAGCAGATAGAAGAGGAGCTCAAACAAGAAATGAAGGACGCCCGAATTGCTCGGATGGATTTTGACAGTACGAGGCGGAAGAATGCTATGAAAGAGCTGATTGAGGATTTTGAGGATGGAAACATTGATGTTCTAGTGGGTACTCAAATGGTGGCTAAGGGTTTGGACTTTGATAATGTGCAGATGGTTGGCATTTTAAATGCAGATAGCCTTTTGAATTTCCCTGATTTCCGAGCCCATGAACGAGCCTATCAACTAATGGCACAAGTGGCTGGACGCGCAGGAAGGAGAGATGTGCAAGGCAAAGTAATGATCCAAACCTTTGATCCATTACACGAGGTTATCAAATGGGTAGTTGACGGAAATTATCAGCAGCTGGTAAAGGAAGAGATTTACGAAAGAAAGCAGTTCAAGTACCCTCCTTTTGTGCGAATGATCAAGATTACTTTACGACATAAAGATCAATACCTACTCACTGATGCAGCCAACCTTTTTGCTAAACAATTAAAAATGAAATTGGGTGACGCAGTATTGGGTCCAGAATTTCCAAATGTTGCTCGCTTAAAAGGGCAATATCAAAAACAGATTATGCTAAAGCTGGATAGAAAGCTGATGGCGAAGAATGTCAAAGCTTTTGTGTTGAAACAAGCGGACCATGTTTTTTTAAGAAAAGAATATGCACGCATTCGCGTGATCTACGATGTAGATCCCAATTAATTTATGGGATAAGCTTAATCAAAAACATCTTCTCCCAGTTCTTACCGGTAATCCAAAAAGCATCTTTTTGAGCATCATAGGCAATACCGTTTAATACTTCGGCTTCGCTGTTATTTATTCTTAAACGAAGCATAGCGAAATCAACAAAGGCATCGATGACCCCTGTTTTAGGATTAATGCGCACAATTTGATCGGCACCATACACATTTGCCCAAACTTTTCCATCAACATACTCTAGTTCATTTAGGCTTTTAATCGCTCTTTCTCCAAAGTAAACTTGAGAGATCTCTGTTACACTTAGACTCTTGTCGGTGGTGTAAATATTTCCGGTGCCATCGCTTAGAAAAAGCTGATCTGATGCATCATGCGCAAGTCCCCATCCTTCTGGACTCGGTAAAGGAAGTTGTCCAATTTTTTCGAGATTATGGTCGTAAATGAAACATACATTTTCTTGCCATGTTAATTGGTAAATAGAATCGCCAACTACTGTTATACCCTCTGCGAAATAATCTTTTTCCAGTTCAATTGAACGATCTATAGTTAACGCTGGGTAATTGTATTTGATCAATTTGGATTGACCATATTGCCCAGTACTTTCATAAAGATGGTCGCTATTGATTTCTAATCCTTGGGTGTAATAACCCGTGTTGTGGTCAACGGTTTCTACTATCTCAAATTCTAGTTTTTGGGGTGTGATGCCTGAAACCACTTGCACTTGCACAAAACCTTTTTTCTTTTGATCTGATGCAGAATTAATACCAAGAACCTCAATTCTATACGTACCCGGTTTGTTAAAAGTAAATTCGGCGGAAGCGTTTCCCTCTCTTTTAATGGGTTTGTAATTCACAAAATGAATGGAATCAATAGAAGTGTCATGACCTATTTTGACAGTGATGGATTCATTCATCAAAACTTTAGATTTGGTTAAGGTGAGTTTGAGTCGTTCTCCTTTTACTTTGTTAGTCGCATCATTATCACATGATAGAGCTAAGACAAAGAGCGCACAAAGCGCAATAGACTTAATCAGTTTCATCGGGAATTTCTTTGGCTAAATATTGGCCAGTTATGCTTTTTTCGTTTTTTACAACTTCTTGAATCGTTCCTTGGGCTACAATGGTACCTCCACCT
>JAOARK010000500.1 GCA_025210575.1 Schleiferiaceae bacterium | reverse complement strand
TTATAGAGGTCTAACATTTCAGTGTAGCGTTCTTGCATTTCACTTTCCAAAGGTTTGCCTTCTGATGGATCTTCAACAACGTTATACAAATGCCACTCACCATCACCAACCATGCCCTTGCGTACCTTCATTAATTTGTAATCACCTTTCATTAAATAGCCATTGCCAAACAATTCAAAAGCATACCAATCTTTGTCGGTTCTTACCACTTCAGATTGACCGTCCAAAAATGATCGCGCACTTAAACCTGTTGGCTGAACTACACTTTTTCCATTGTACTCCGTGCCTGGGTGGCTGATACCAGCATAATCTAAAATCGTCATCGGAATGTCTTTTACTGACATCACCACATTACTGATTTCTCCAGCTCTAGCATAATCGCCAGTCATGGCACCAGGAGGCACAACAACCATTGGCACACGAACACCACCTTCACCTATAAACCATTTCCACCAAGATAATCCACCCGTGGCAGCATTGGCCCAAGAAGTCCCAATATAATTGCTCG
The DNA here is from genome assembly GCA_025210575.1 of Schleiferiaceae bacterium. GTDB lineage: Bacteria > Bacteroidota > Bacteroidia > Flavobacteriales > Schleiferiaceae > JAOARK01. The sequence continues at coordinate 5,464 of JAOARK010000500.1, read as the reverse complement.
AGTTTGCAGTACCTATGGCTTCAAAACTAACATCGTAATTGTTGGCGATCCATTGGCCAAATTCTTTGTTTCCTGTTTTTGGATTTTCGGCCTCCATGCCTTCTGGGCCATTGTCTGAAACGTAAACAATCAATGTGTTTTCCAATTGCCCAGACTCTTTCAAGTAGTCTAAAACTTGCCCAATACGATTGTCTTGATCTTCTATTTCTGCCGCGTAGGTTGCGAATACTTTTGCCTGATATTCTTTCTCTTCTTGAGTCAATTCATCCCACTTTCTAACCAAGTCGTTTTCTGGAGATGGTTGCGCCACATCTGAGATTAGGCCATTTTCTTTTAATCGCTCATAGCGGAATTGTTTTAAGCCTTCATATCCTTTTTCTAAATAAAACTGGTAATGCTTTTCTACCAATTCTGGCGGTGCCTGAATAGGAAAGTGAGCAGTAGTAAAGGCCATGTAAGAGAACCATGGTTTTCCTTCCGCATGTGCTCCCTTAATAAATTCTAACATTTGATTGGTGTAGAGCTCACCTGAGTAAATGCCTTCAGGACGGTCGTAATGCTCCCCATTTAAAGTCCAATGCTCTTCAAACTTTTTGTTCATATAATCTGGGTCACTAAAATCAGGGGTCATTCTCAAATTATTCCAATGATTCGATCCGCCCGAGAGAATGCCAAATTCTTTTGTGAAGCCCCAATGTAAAGGCCCGAAACCTCCAGCGGCTTCTCCTCCTAAATGCCATTTTCCAACTTTACACACCTCATAACCTTCATCCTTAAAGAGCTGCGTAATGGTCAACGCATTTTCAGTTAAGTAACCTTCATAACCCGGCTTGCCCTTAGAAGGTGGATAGAAAGAGTAATCAAATGATCCTAGACCAACTTCAATATTGTTACAACCTGTAAGTAACATGGAACGTGTTACAGAACAAACAGGCGAGGCATGGAAATTTGAGAACCGCACACCCGCATCTGCTAGTCGGTCAAAGTTTGGTGTTTTGATCTCTGAACCATAAATACCTAAATCACCAAAGGCGATGTCGTCTCCAACTAAAAGCAGAACGTTTAACTTCTTTTCGTTTGCAGTTTCCTGAACTTCTGGTTGGGGTTCTTCTTTTGCTTGTTGCCCGCAGCTAGAGATGAACAGCGCTGCCAATAACACATAAAAAGGACGAACTAATTTCATAAGTTTTGTTTTTACGAGGATACAATTTTTCGAGACTCAATTCAACGCTTACCAACCATAAGTTGCGTCTTTACTTTTCTCAACCAGTTTCTTTAAAACTTCAAGGTCTACGTCTGCCAGTTTGTTTATGTATAGACAACCCCGACCATGTTTATGTTTACCGAGTTTTGACATTAGCTCTGTTTCGGCTTCAATGTCAAAAGTGAGGTAAATGGTAATCTTCGCTTTCCGAGGGGCGAAGCCCACATTAAACCATTCGTATTCTTCCTTGCCCTGTTTCCGTTTGTAGGTGTATTTGCCGAATCCAATGATGAAATTGTCACCCCAGACTTTGGGTTCATGTCCAGTAGCGGCTTTCATCAAAGAAACCAAGGTTTTGCTGTCTTCTCGTTTTGCTTCGCTATCAATACTGGCAATGAATTCGTCTACAGATTTGTTTGTTTCTTGTGTTGCTAAGCCTCCCATTTCTATTTCTTTATTTAAAGATATGATTTTGTGTTCCAGTTTTATCTTTGCCGAAGTTAGATAGGCTTTTACCTTCTTTCTAGTACTGCCTCTCTTTTGTCTTGAAACAAAAGAGACAAAAATTCAAGGCTTCATTTTTCAATTCTAAAAACATCAGAAAAGAAGCCTCAACGCAGCCTAAACCGCTTCGCTTTCCGCCTGCTGATTAGCCCTTGCTGGCTCCTTTTCTTCGTTTTTTACGAATGTGTAAAATGAGGCCAACTCGAAAAGTTAATTCGTAATCTAGATTGCCTATTATTCAATAATAACACATCCCAAGAAGGCCTTCAAATATTAAGGGTTCTGATTGAAGTGGAGCTTTAAAGAAACCGGGAAGATGAGAGCTTGCTCGAATATCACCCGGCTGAACTTAAGCGACAAAAAAAACAGGTTCCTGAAGATTTGTTAGCCTAGATTTTTGCAAACTTTTCATCAATGGAAAAGTTTGAGCCCAGCGGCTTGAGCTTAAAAAAGGCCATTTCGGCCTAAGTAGTCACTTCCCAGCTTTTTCTTTGGCATTATCCAAATTCCTTTGAAACATCTCTGCATCTGGTGAGTTATTGTCTTTAGCCACTTGAACGGCTTTTTCATAAAATTCAATTGCGATATCTGTTTTACCGTTCATCAAGTTTGCTTCTGCATAGCTATCATAGGTGTTCGCAGAATTTGGATAGAGCTTAATATTCGCTTTAAAAATACCTTCTGCTGTAAAGGGTTGTTGTAGATTCATCAAGTGCTCATAACCCATCATATTAATTTCCCCTTCATCTAAAAGTTCGGCATCAATGCATGCGGTTAAAGCTTCGTTGAGTGCTTCATCACTGGCAGTTCCTTCATAATTTTCAAGAACTTCGTAAAGGTGTGTTAATAAGCGTTTGTATTCTGATGCTTTATTCTCACGATGTTTCTCGGCTGCCGCCAGTGCTAGCGCCAATGTTTTATCGTAGGTTTCTTCAACTGAGGTTTCAATTTCAGGTTTCACGCCAACGCCTTCCCAGTTTGTTTTTGTAATCGGGTTGATAGCTGTACCGCCAGGAATAAACACCGATAGGTTTGGGTTAATCATCATGGTGCCACCAGGATTAGCTCCACCTCCGGTAGTCTGACCAACCAAGGTTGCGCGTTTTTGTGTCTGCATATTGTACGAAAACTCTTCGGCACCAGAAAAGGTGCGTTTACTGGTCATCACGAAAAGTGGAACATTGGGCATTTTTTTACCGTTTACCTCTTCTAAAGTCCAGAACTCTTCTGTTATATCGCCTTCACGGAAATACAAACTATTGAGATGGCGCTTATCGTCAAAAAAGAAACTGCAGAGGTATTGAACCATATTAGGGTCGCCTCCACCATTGGCTGTTAAATCCACAATAACGGCATCTGTGTTTGCGATTAACTTCATGTACGCATCTGTATAATCTTGGTACATATAGAAAGGTGCAAACCCTCCAAGTTTAATATATCCCACATTGCCCTTTATAACTTTGGTTTCTATAAAGCCTCCGTTGTACCACCACGATCTATTGAGCTGATCTATGCGTTTCGCAATTTGATAATCGATTGTGTTTTCTGGTTCTTCATATTGTTTTTCGGCACGAACACGCATGTGCTTGTCATGATTAATTTCTTGAACGGTTTCGGTTAGTGCCTTTGCGAAATCCTCATTGGTTGTCAACTCATTAAAGCGACCTTTCTTCAATTGCTTCTTTAAATGTTTCTCCGTTTCGAGAGCCACATCTTCAAAAACATAACGCTCTACAATGAGCTCTGAAAGTTTGTTGACTACCTCTTTTTTATAGTTTTTAGAAAGTGCTTCTTGCGCGTGGGTAGACAATGTTGCTAGCACCAAAACTGCCGAAAGCATCGAATTGCGTAATACGTTTTTCATCATTGTTTTAGTTGATTAAGAACGAAGTTAAACTTCTTTGTTTTTCAATTTTCGAAGGCTGTGTTAAAAAGTGCTAATGTTATTTGCATTCGTCTTTAAGTACAACCTCGTTAAAAGCGCTCCAGATATTGTGTTTAAACGGTTTCGGTGAAACCTCGCAGCGCACTATCTGAACTGAATTGTCGTTGCATAATTGCTCCGTAACCTTCATGTTTAGTACGATGTAGTCCTTGGTGAAAAAGGAATCCCAGACTTTCATCTCACCCACAAAGCCGTTCTTACTTTTTTTGAATTTGATCTCAGAATAGTTCAACTTTTCTGTGCTAGCAGTTTCGCTATTCCGGACTTCAATACCCATTAGTCCATCATAGTAACTTTGAAAATAAGTGGTTAGGTTTTTTACCGTCATTGGTTTATCGGGCTCAACATACCATACGAACATGTAGGCCCAAACTCATCACTTTCAGGGTTATTCCAATTCGGGGCAAAGCGCAACTCCTCTATTCCTTTTAAAGGGATGTCTTGAGCAAAACCTATAGGAAACGGAATGATTTCACTTTTCCATTCCGGAGGCGCATCTAAAACAGAAGTATTTTCTTGCGCAGACAGATAGCCTACTGAAGTGCAAAAAGCTACGAGTAAACTCATCGAAATCATTGATCTACTTTTCATGAAGAGGCAATTAACATTTGGGGTCTTTAATGAGTCTTAAAGTATAGAGGAGCACGGCATCTTTTCTTTCAAAGTAATCACCAATGCTTTGGATATATTCGAAGTCAGGAAGAATTCCACGATTTTCAGGTAAAGATGGTGCCACTGAAACAGCTTTATTGTTGGCCACATAATATTCCAATCGAGTATTGTCTAAACGGCAAATTTTTCGGCCAGCAGTACAGAATTGGTTCGACCCTAATTCTTCGCCAACTATAATCCCAAGTTCATGCTCTTTGACCATGGCCATAAAGTGCCCAGTGGTCGATTCGCCCCATCCATCGATGATGAAATACAACTTACCATCAAATCGATTGGCAAATGGTGAGTACACTTTTTTCGTGTCTTCAACCCATGTTACTTGGCTATAGTATTCAAAGGGGTGGTCCATCAAATAGCGAAGCAAATAGATGCTCGATTCAGGTGCGCCACCACCATTAAACCGAACATCCACAATCAAGTTTTGAATGTCAAGACGATTGAGCTCAGCGAAACTACTGTCTATAAATTGTGTAAATACATCGTAATTATTCCATTTGTAATACACAAAAGAAGAAACAGTTAAGCGTGCTGTGGTCGTATCAATGATCTCCAAACAAAGGTCGTTCTGGCACAATTCTATTGTCGGGTCTGAAAATGGGCCAAAGCGCTTAGGATTGTTCAGCGTATAAATGCCATCGTGGTTTTTCAGCTTCAGCTGATAACTTTTAGGCATGCCCAATGAAAACGCAAGTAAAGTTGAGGACCACTTATTAAAGAAGCGATTCTTGGTACTTTCTATTCCAGCTTGAGTGGTGATGTGGTTGTAAATGTCATCCATAATCTTCGAAACTTCCACCCCGTTAATGCTTTCAATTTGACTGCCCACAACAATGTCATTTTCGTTTTTTAAGTCATCCACAATGTAAAGCTCATTCTTGACCCAACGCGTTTGCACAGGAAATCTGCGGTCTAACGGAACGAAGGCTGAGGTTTGGTAAAAACTGCCTGATGACGTATGAGAACAACCGATACTCGCAATGATTTCCTGGCAATGCCATAGAAATTCTGCATAGATGGTGCTGTCTGTAATCAAAGCCTGCTTCGCAGCAACAATGGCCAAGATTTCTTCTTTACTGGAAAATTTGGTGGCGGCAGGATGAACAGCCAAAAGCACATCGGCTAGCTGAGCCAAATCGTCT
>JAOARK010000499.1 GCA_025210575.1 Schleiferiaceae bacterium | reverse complement strand
CCTACTTCAACACCTGCTTCAACAATTTCTTTGATGTCTTGAGCATAAGCTTTTAGTTGATCACCAGAGATTCCAAATTCTTGAGTCCCCATCAAAGACTCTCCACTCAATTTGAGTAATACGCGTTTGTATTTCATTTTACATTTTTATGAGGTGCTGCAAATATAGATTCCGAAAGAATAGGGAAGTAGATTTTGCTTCGAATAATTCTTGGCTTTCTCTAAGCAGACAGGCCTCTTATCAAGTCCAAAATCCGGTAGATAGTTAGTAAAAAGACATAGGCTACCCAACGAGAGTAAACTAGAAAACTTAATAGAGTTAACGGGTGTAACCAGATTAGATTTCTAGACAGTTCAAGGTAAGACTTCCAAGTAAATGACGTGCTTTTATCTAAGGTTATTGTACCTAGCTTCTGTGTATCAACAAATCTTGCCAATTTGTAAAGCCATTTTTTTGAGGTGTTCCACTTAAATGGAGCATAGGAATAAAGTAAAATGAATGTTATGGGGAGATAGAGATTAAATAGTATACCTCTTTCGCCAATGATGGAGATGCCGAAATGCATTAAAACTGCAGCAACAACTGCGAATGTTTTATAGCGTGACCAAATCAGAAATGGAACTAAAAGCTCTAAAACGGTGGTCAATATTAACAGGGGTGAACTAAGAACAGATAATTGTTCTGCCGAGAATAAAAATCCCAATGGACCTGTGGCAAGCATGTCTGTCAATAGCAATCCAGAAAAGAAGTAAGGGTTGAGTTTTGTGATTCCAGCTAAAAAATAAACCAGAGACACTACGATCTTCAACATAAAAATTGAAGATTTTAAAAGGTAAGGTTGAGGTTTTGATGAGGTGTAAGCGTAGTTGATAAATCCGTAAAGAAAAAAGATGTTGATCGCTAAAAAGATGTCTTGATGAAAACAAAACTTATCGTGAAACTCCAAGTACAAAAGGCCAAAAGCGATTCCAAAGCTGTATAGATAATTCTTCCGTTTTAATATGAAGAATATGGAGCTAAACAAATATACCAGAAAGAGTAAATAATGAAGAATTGGTGGAGTACCCTCCATGAAGGAGAAGACAGGAAGTTTGAAATAATATTCTGGGTCATGTGTGTAATATCTCCACCCGAAAATCTCAAGCATATGAAATAAAGCCAAAGCCTTTAATGCAATGCTGTAATATTCTATGGCGTAGTTTTTATTACTCAACATTTCTGGTGTAATTGTAATGAGTGGTATCCAGTTTTTCTTTAATCAATTGTATGTTGAGATGTATAACCCCTTCTTTATTACCCTCTTTAAATGCCTGAACTTCTGGATTGTGTTGCCCTAAGAAATCGATGAATCGATTACCAATGAAGGACTTGTAATTGGGGTGTGCAGAATTGGCAAATTGGCCATGAAAAAAATGTTGTTGCCAATTAATTTGTGTGGTATCCCCTTCTTTATCCAAGATGTAGCATTGAACCTTTTGCTGCAGAAAATAAGGGTACATATTGAATCCGCCAATATCAGAACTCGGCATTACCGTATCGTAGAGATAGGGTACTCTTGGCCGAATTGCCAAGAACAAAATTATTGCCAGATAAACGGCAAAGAGAATTTGAATACTTCTCTTTTTCAATTATTGTTTCCTTAGTGATTCTAACGTGCTGTTGATAAGCGTGGACGAGGTGCCTTTGGTGTACGGGAAGAACACAATTTTAACACCAACTTCATTAAATTGACGTTCAAAGTCTTCCCATTTGGGGGTGTTGTGCCAATCGTCTCCAACAAACATAATGTCGTACTTGAGTTTTCTCCAATTCTCCATTTTGTCCATAGACTCTTGAGGAATAACCGCATCCACATATTTAATGTTACGCACGATTTCTAATCTTTCTTCAAAAGGGATAACCGCCTTTTTTCCCTTGTAACTTACCAGCTCATCGGTGGTAACACCAACGATCAACTTATCACAAAGACCTTTGGCATTCTTTAAAAGATTTAAATGACCTATATGAAAAAGGTCAAAAACACCTGTTGTGTATCCTATTGTCATTTGTCTAAAATTAAGTTGAGGTTATAGTCTAGCCAATTATCCATGGCTGTTTTGTTTTGTTGTTCTGTAAAAATAGATTTCAATGGAACAGGGAAGCCTATTTTTTTTCGGTTTACGATTTCTTTGGGCAAGATTGGACCAAAGATTCTTTTTAAAGGTTCTTTAAATGAGTTACCCATTCTCCATTCAAAAGGTGTTCCGGCCATCATTTCTACTAAACGGTGATCTACAAAAGGAACACGACCTTCTACAGAGCAAAGCATGGTAGAATTATCTAGTCTTCTTAACAAGCCCTGCAAATGTGTAATCTGAAAATAATAACCAACACGTTTCAATGCGTTACCTTCTGGGGTACTCGAAATGGCATAATCTAACACCTCATTATCCTCGTGTGATCCATAACAATAGTATTGATCAAACTCTTTGAGATTAAAGTCTTTGGCGCTATTGGCCCATCTAAAGATTCGGTCGTAGCCCCAAAAAAGTTCGTCTGCACCCTCACCAGAAAGGACAACGGTATTTTTCTTTTTAACCTCTTTGGTCATTAAATATATGAGGACTTCATTTGGAACGGATAACGGTTCTTTTCTTTTATCAACCATCCATTTGGCAGTGTCAAGGAAAGCTTCTTTGTCAACTAAAATTTCGTGTTGTTCACTATCCAAGCCTGCAGAAGCCATCTGACCCCATTCAAATTCATTCAATTCCTCAAAGCCAACCGTCCAGGTATGAGCAGGCTTTGATAGGTAGGTTACAATTGTACTATCAAGTCCTCCGCTCAAATAAGTTCCTTGAGGCACATCACTTCGTTCACGAAGTGCTACCGCATTTTCGATCAGTGCTTTTAAGTCTTCGTCTTTTGGTTCCTGCTTTTCGCTTACGTCCAAGTCCCAGTAACGGAAGGTTCCTTTTTGTGTTTTGTAATGTGCGGGAGTTAAAAATTTAATACCCTCATATAGGGTGTCTCCGTTTACTGTCATTCTCAATTTGCGGTATTGTCTTACGGCAAATTCGTTAATAGAGAAGGAGCCCATTTCTAGAACCGCTGCTATTTCACTTGAAATAACTAGGCTATTGTCTATTTCGGCAATATAAATTGGTTTAATGCCTAACCGGTCTCGTGCAATAAAGTACTCTTTTGTCCTAGTGTTGTAAATCACTATGGCAAACATTCCATTTAGATATTCTAAACATTTGCTGCCATATTTCAAGTACATTTTTAAAAGAACTTCTGTGTCTGAAGTAGTTTCAACCGAGAGCTTATGTTCTTCAATTAACTCGGTGTAATTGTAAATTTCACCATTAAAGATCATTTTCCATTCACCTTCTGTAAATGGCTGATGAGATCTTGGATTTAAATCGAGAATACTAAGCCTTTGGTGGCCAAGGTAAACGTGATTGTCAAAATATTCACCTGTATAATCAGGCCCTCTATGAGCCATAGTGCTAAGTGCCTTTTGGCATTTGGTAGGGTTGATGTCTCCACCAATAACAGCAAAAATTCCGCACATGTAATTGTAATCTTATCTAGCTATGAAGCGGTCAAAAGTAATGAAATGCCGTGTACAACAATCGAGTTTAGCTTAGGCTGCTTTTTTGGTCCAATTTGTTTTTCAGCCATGTTGAAATTTCTTGACTGGCGTTTTCTGAATCTTTTTCCCAAAATTTATCGAAAAGTCTTTCTCCAGGAATTTGATGTTCTTGTGCAGTCGCAACTCCTTTCATCAATTGATCGAAATTGATGAGTTGTTTTCCTCCAGTGATGTCATCAAAGTCAAAATAGAAATCTCTGTTATTGGCTTTATAATGCTCGTAATCGTAAGCGTATATAAGAATTGGCTTTTTCAGGACAGCATAATCTATGAGAATTGAGGAGTAATCTGTAATCAGAATGTCTGTGTGTTTAATGGTCTCATGAATATCTCCAAAGTGGGGAAGCACTTTAAGGTTAGAATACCCTTCAAATTGATTGCTGTCTTCAATAGGGGTGATGGGATGCAGCTTAAACAAGAACAGCAGATTGTTTCTTTTGCAGTGTTCGTTTAATGCCTCAGGGTCGGGTATAGCCTTTTTTAGAAAGAGTGGGTCATTATCTCTGAAAGTGGGCATGTAAATCGCTACGTTGTCAAAGCCCATCCATTCTTTTGGTTTTGGAGAATCATCGTAAAAGGGTTTTAATCTTGGATAGCCTTCAATGATTACCTGTTCTTTAGGAAGGAGAAATGCCTTGCTGTAAATTTCTTGCATCGTCTTTGACGTAGAGAGCATATAGAAAGAACGATCTAACATTTGCGGTGAATGTAGGCGGCTAATTACCTTTTGTTTTGGAGTCTTTGGATCGAACATAAAGCTATTTAGCCCATGAGATACATCATTGCCTATTTTCTTTAAGCCTACTCCATGCCATAAATTCAATTGCAAAGCTCCTTTTCTCAGCCAGAGATTGATGTCATTGGGTTCGAATGAATAAAGATAAGCACCAGCCTTTGCGGCATAATAAAGACCGCTTAAACTATATCTTAATTTAACTTCATACCCTTTAGCCTCCAGTTCCTTCTTCAATTCTTTGGACCCCGTAATCCAGATGGCGCGAATAGTATCTTCATGTTCATGAACATATTCAAACATATACTTTACATTGTCATAGTACTTGTTGAACTTTCCACCAAAAACCCAAATACTTTTATCTCGCTTAATTGCGAGTAAGAGTGGGTAGAACAGCCACATGACATTGTATACAACTTTCCGCGTAAGCTTGTAGAGCATAAATAATTTTTGAAGCGGCAAATATAGTGTTGACCTTGTTGCTGGGTAAAGATTAATTATTGCAACATCTCCCGTGCATGCAGATTATATTTGCGCAATCATTCAAACCGTTAAGGTGCAAAAGAGACTTTTTAAAAACATAGGGTTTTTAACCATATCGCAATTAGCGAATTACTTGCTACCCCTAGTCACAATTCCCTATGTTACTCGAATTGTTGGGCCTGAAAATTTTGGGCTCATTGAATTTGCACAGGCTACTTTACTGTTCTTCATCGTTACTATAAATCATGGGTTTAACAGAACTGCAACGAGAAGGATTGCGGCCAAAGCCCAGGATATGGATAAGGTGTCTTTTGTTTTTTCAACCGTAATGTTAGCCAAAGCATTGCTCTTTGCTTTCTGTCTTGTCATCTTCTTAGTTATGGTTCTGTTCATTCCTAAGTTTTCTGAGAATTTGGTGATTTTGACGGCTGGCTTTCCTATTGTCTTGGGTTGGGGCTTGTATCCTGTTTTTATATACGAAGGTTTACAAAAGGTTAGCGTTACAGCCTTGGTAGATGTTTTGATAAAAACGGCAGCTGCAGTTTTGATACTTACACTAGTTAACGACCCCGAAGACTATTATAAGGTACCTATGTTTAATGGGGCAATGCAGGTTTTCTTTGGTGCCGCGGCATTGATCTATGCATT
>JAOARK010000051.1 GCA_025210575.1 Schleiferiaceae bacterium | reverse complement strand
TCATCGGCCAACTTTACTGATGCAGGAACTATAGATGCCTGCTGGACCAGAGATGGAAACACGTTCTTTGATTGGGTTCCACGAACTGGTGCTTCGCATTGGTTTAACACAGGACCCAATAGTGACAAATCTGGAAATGGTGGCTATGCGATGACCCACCGAATGAATTTTTCATCTATTATAAATGATGTTCAATTCGAAACTCCATGGATTGACATGTCCCAAGGTGCAATGCCTGATTTGCAATTCTGGTACCATATGTTTGGAGCTCAGATTGTGAAATTGGAAGTTCATGTACGAAAATTAAATGGAGGTACCTCTTTGTTGAATACAATCAACGGTCAACAGCATACAAGTAAAACAGACCCTTGGACACAAAGTACATTGTCATTAAATGCCTATGTGGGCGACACTATTCAGGTAATCTTTAAAGGTTATAGGACTTTAGGTGGAATTAGTTCAAGTATTGCAATTGACGAAGTTGAAGTAGTTAACAATATCTGTGCAGATCCTACAAACCTTGGTGTTTCTAATATTAAGGGAAGTAGTGTTGATGTTTCTTGGAATAGCGTTAACGGTACCAGCAAATTACAGTATGGTTCATCAGGATTCACACTAGGACAAGGTACAATAGTCAACAATGTTACCTCTGCCCATAATCTAACAGGATTGACACCCCAAACCACTTATGATATATATGTGAAAGACAGCTGCGGAGCCAGTAATATTAGTCAGTGGGTTGGCCCGTTGGTATTTACCACAACATGTGACTCTATTATGGCAAGTATGGCCAGCTCGGTTAACTATCTTAATGTTCAATTTGATGGAACAGCAAGTATGGGAACGAATCTGTCTTATCAATGGGATTTTGGAGATGGAAACTCTGCCTTTGTTTCGAACCCAACACACACGTATGCTACTGACAATACTTATTTAGTTACACTTATTGTAACCGATCCTTGTGGAAATTCAGATACAATTACACAAAACTTCCAAGTGTGTGGCCAACCACTATCAACATTCACGTACTCGATAAATGGATTAACGGTGAACTTTAATTCATCTAACTCTGTAGGTGCAGTGAGCTACTTATGGGATTTAGATAATGGAGGTTTCAATATCATAGCGAACCCTTCTGTAACCTATGCTCAAAATGGCACATACAATGTTAGTCTGGTAATTACAAACGCTTGTGGTGACACAGATACTTCTTATCAAACCATTGTGATCTGTGATAAGCCTGACGCGTTTTTCAGTTATAAGATTATTAGCTCTGGTGGCTTTGGAATGATCGTAGATTTTGATGGTTCATTGTCTCAGGGAGTCAATAGTTTTCAATGGAATTTTGGTGATGGAAATGTGAATACAACATCTTTGACACCAACGCATACCTACAATACTCCAGGATTGTTCTATGAAGTAGAATTAATCACATACAGCGATTGTGGTACTTCAGATACAATGAAATACAAATTGGGAGATGTAGTAAGCGTTGAGGAATTTGATTTTGGCAATGCAAGCGTTTACCCAAATCCGGCAAGCGAATTTATGACGCTTGAATTGGAGAATAGAATAGAAGGTGAATTGGATTTATTCTGGTACAATGTGCTCGGTCAAAGTTTTGAAGTACCTACTACCGAAGTAGATCGAGACTATTATCAATTTGATGTTTCGGCTTTAAAGCCTGGCAATTATATTCTGGTCTTGCAAAACGACCAGGGACAAAAAACCCTGAAGATTACCATTAGGTAGTTGAACTGACGCCCCCGAAATGTGGGGCGTTTTTATTTTAAATCCTTAGGTATATTACAAACAGGAATCGGGTTCATTTTGTGTTGATTAATTCTATTCAATCTTGAATATATTTCAAACACCTCTTTTTGTCGGCCTTCAAAGTCGGTTAAAGATTTTCCTGCATCTTGTTGCTCCATGGCCCATTCTAGTTCTGGGTAACTCGCACCAATTTGATCCTCATCGGTACGATCATCTCCCCATAGACCATCCGTGGGAGGTGCTACCAAGATACTTTCTGGAACACCCAGCTCTTTTCCTAAGGCATAAACTTCTGTCTTAACAAGATCAGCAATGGGGCTTAGGTCAACACCACCATCACCATATTTGGTATAGAAACCCACACCAAAATCTTCTACTTTGTTTCCAGTACCAGCCACCAACAAACCATTCAATTGACCAAAATAGTAGAGCGTTGTCATTCTTAATCTGGCACGTGAATTTACCAGCGCCATATGTTTGGCATCGGTATCTTTTTGTTCTGGGAGTTGACCTATGAAGGAATCAAAGATGGGAGTAAGGTCAACATTTTGAGTAGACACTTTTGAAAATGAATCTTCAAGATTTTTCATATGATCCCAAGCTCTGTTTACCTGACTCTCTGCTTGGTGAATTGGCATTTCTAAGAGCAAAACATCAAGACCAGTTTTAGCGCAAAGCGATGCAGTTACTGCTGAATCAATCCCTCCAGAGACACCTACAACAAATCCCTTCATATGAGCGTTTACAGCATATTCTTTCAACCAGTTCACGATATGGTCAATAACCTCTGTAGTCTTCATTTTCCGCGCTATTTTGTTCTACTTTTGGCGCCCGAAATTAATCATCTAAAAAATAGTCCTTGGTAAAAATTTTTAAAAAAGCATTTTGGGTTGTACTACCAGCTTGTGTAGTGGCTATCTTTTTGTGGCCAAGAGAAAACAATCAGAATAGCATTGATGTCAGTGAAGTGAGTTTCAACTTGAAACTAAATAAGTTTGACAGTACTTTCTTCAATCTCCCTTTAGAGAACTTTGACAGTAGCCTAAGTCTTTTAAGAGAAGAGTATCCTTCGTTTTTCACAAATACTTCTAATCAATTTTGGTATTACCAAAGAAATGATGATTTGCAGAATAAGCTCTATAAGGAAGTAAAGAACTCGGTGAATCATGCTCAAGTTCAAAGAGATATCGAGGATCTATTAAAGCATTTCTATTATTTCTATCCTGAGGCCCCGAAATATGAAATGACCACTTACATTTCTAATCTTGATTTCTATAATCCAGTTATCATACAAGATTCTGTACAGCGAATATTCTTAGCAACTGATGATTATTTAGGCCCTAATCATCCAGCTTATGCTCAAATTGACGATTACCTGGCGTTTTACAGAGATGCACGTTTCATACAAAGTGAGGTTGCCGAAAATATAGCGATGGGAATTGCGGCCATCAATAATGATGATTTGACTTTACTGAATCAAATGATCTGGTGGGGTAAGATCATGTATGCTAAAAAACAATGGTTACCTAAGGTAAAAGAAGATGTCATAATGCGTTACGATAAGACGAAATGGCAATTTTGTGTGGACACAGAATTAGATATGTGGTTGTTCTTAGTGAAGGAAAAATTGTTGTTTGATACGAACGAGGAAACCAAACGTAGATTTGTATATCTCGCTCCATTTTCAAAGTTCTATACCGATTTCGATAACAGATCTCCGGGGATGGTTGGACAATGGCTAGGAC
>JAOARK010000498.1 GCA_025210575.1 Schleiferiaceae bacterium | reverse complement strand
GTTATTGTAATTGATCTTGAAATTTACCATGCAGGTAAAAAGCTGAGAACGGCTACGTATGGTCGTGGTATTTGGGAGTCTGATCTGTATTCAGAATTGGTGGGAGCTCCAGAGGTTGCCTTTATTGCAAACCCTTCCACCATTTGTTCACTAAACGATACCATTACACTAAATGATTTAAGCACAAACTTCCCCACTTCGTTTAACTGGACTATTACACCAAGTACATTCCAATACGTGAACGGAACCTCTGCAACAAGTCAGAATCCACAAGTTGTATTTACGGCCAATGCGAATTATACGGTTACACTTACCGCAAGCAACGTTTTTGGTAGTGACACAAAAACTGAAGTAAATGCCATAGGAGTAGGTGGCTACCAATTACCATTCTTAGAAGAATTTGAAGGAGATTATGCTTTTGAAAAATGGAGCGTAAACAATCCTGATGGAGATAAAACTTGGACGCTTAAAACAGCAAATGCTGGTAGCCCAGGTGGTGGAGTAGCAAAAATGCGTTTCTACAACGTATCAGGTATTGGAAATCAAGATGAGTTGATTTCACCAGCGATTAATCTTGCCACGGTGAGTTCAGCGACAATGACTTTTGATTACGCCTACAAATATTACAACAGCTCTCGCATTGATACTTTAGAAGTATACATTAGCACAGACTGTGGTGCTACTTGGACCATGTTGTCTTCTTATACGGATGACGGCACTGGAAACTTTGCAACGGGTAGTGGTAATGGAAGCCAAACTACCGACTTCATGCCAGCAATGGCAAGTGATTGGTGTGGAACGACTCCAACTTGTAAGAGCATTTCTTTAGACAGTTATGTGGGCTCAACTGGAGCTTTGATCAAGTTTGTTGGAATCAACGGAAACGGAAACAACCTTTATCTGGATAATATCAATATTACTGGGGTTTCAAATGTTCAGCCTACCTCTGATTTCATTTCAGATACGGTGGCTTGTATGAACAATACCATCCAGTTCATGGATATCTCTCAAAATTACCCGACTTCTTGGGAGTGGACATTTACAGGAGGAACACCTGCTACAAGCAGCATACAAAATCCAAATGTGAGTTATTCTGTTGCAGGTACATATCCAGTGAAACTGAAAGTAACCAACAGCATCGGTAGCGACTCTATTGTAAAAACAAGTTATGTAACGATTGAGCCTACTAAAAATGTTTCCATAAGCATTGTAGCTGATAACGCAGCGATTTGTCAAGGAGATACAGTAACCTATACAGCAACGGCTGTGAACCCAGGTTCGTTCCCAACTTATCAATGGGTGTACAACGGAAACAATGTTGGCGGTAACAGTCCAACACTTACTTTGACAAACATAAACGCAATGGATAGCGTTCGTTGTATTCTTACCTCAAGCGAAGAATGTGCTTCAACACTTAGCGCCTCTTCAAATACAGTAATGGTAGCTGTAAATCCATTGCCTAACGTAACACTTGCAGGTATCGCTTCTGTTTGTTCTACAGATTCTGCATTTGCTTTAAGCGGAGGATCACCTGCTGGTGGAGTGTATTCTGGAAATGGAGTTACCAATGGAATGTTTGACCCTAGTGAAGCTGGAAATGGCAGCCACTGGATTACTTACACTTATACAGACATTAACGGGTGTGAAAGCAGTGATAAGAAATCAGTATATGTTTACAATCAACCAAGTAAACCAACAATTTCTGTCTCTAACTCTACCACATTAATCTGTAATCAATTGTTCTCAACTTTCCAGTGGATGGATGGTAACGGTAATGATATTCCTGGAGCAACAAGTCAAACTTTTAGCCCTTCTGCCAATGGAACGTATTCCGTTCGCATTCAAGATGGCAACGGTTGTACAAATGTTTCTGATCCATTTACCATTGGAAACATTAGCGTTGAAGAATATTTACAAAACAGCTTGAATATCTTCCCTAATCCTACAAGTGGGAATGTGAATGTGAATCTTGCTTCTCCTATAAATGCAGAAGGAAAAGTGACCATTACCAATACTGTGGGAGCCATTGTTTACAGCGAAAGCGTAAACATTGAAAAAGGAGAAAACAAACTGAATGTTGACCTCAGTAATTTCGCGAATGGTATGTACATCCTTCAAATAGAAATTGAACAGACCAGCATACAACAACAGATCGTAAAAATGTAAAGTTAAGGGCTCCTAAAGGAGCCCTTTTTTATTGACCCCTATTCAATTATTTTTGTTTTCCCTTTAAAAAGCAAGAATGAAAAAAGCTACGATTCTTTTAATGTTGATCGGTGGATTCGGTGTACAAGCTCAAATACCGTTTTTAAGGGACACCTTACCTGTTACTTATTTTAATTCCATCATCACTAATTCATTCCCCGAAAGCCAACCGACCATACCAGAAAGTATCGGTGCGCATCAATTATGGCCAGGAGGAACCACAGGTCTGGATGTTACAGGAGATGGACTGACAGCAGGTTTGTGGGAAGCATTAGAAAGCGGATCAAGATATCGAGTGGATGGAACCAATGCTCACCTTCAAGGTACAAGTGGATCACGGGTAACTAATTTAGATGGGGCTGGGAGTAATTCTACACACGCAACGGAAGTCGCAAAAAACCTTGCAGGTGATGCTGGAGCAGGCACTGACAATTATGGAATCGCTTATGAAGCTGAGTTAAGGGTATACGATATTAACGGTCGCTTTGACGAGCTGAATAATGAAGCAGTTAGCAATGGTCTTTTGGTTTCTAACCATTCCTACACCGGCACTGCTGGATGGGCTATAGGACTCTCTCCAAATTGGTACGGTGTTTTAGAAATCAGTGCAACTGAAGATCACAAGTTTGGACGCTACGGTACGCAAGGTGAACAATTATACGATGTGAGTTACGATAGCACCGGGCTGCAAAACCCCTACTTAACGGTGGTTAAAGGTGCCGGGAATGAAAATGGAATCCCAACAAGCTTACCTGGCACCTGGACCCTTTGGCAATACAATGGAGGACTCTGGGCACCTTTAGTGAATGGCACACCACCTCAACCATTAAGAGATGGTGAAGTAGATGGCGGCTATGACTGCATTATTTCTGGAGCTATGGGTAAAAACGTGGTTACAGTGGGTTCGTGTTCAGCGCTAGCAACAGCATATTCGAGCCCATCAGATATTGTCATTTCACCAAGGTCAAGTTGTGGACCAGCCGATGACGGCAGGATAAAACCTGATTTGGTTGCTCCAGGACGAGAAGAAAAGACATCTTATTCTACGCCCATTGTCAGTGGCACAGTACTGCTTTTACAGGAGGCCTATCACAATCTCAATTCCAGCTACATGAAATCAGCTACCGTAAGAGGTTTGTTGTGTCACTCTGCCTTTGAAGCAGGTACAAATGAAGGGCCTGACTACAAACATGGATGGGGAATGGTGAATGCCGAAGCTGCTGGTCTCTTGATTAAAAACAATGAAGGAAATATTTTGGAAAGTAGTTTGACTAACGGTACAACTGATCGCTACTATTACTACAAAACAAGCGCTGGAGAAGCCAGAATAACACTCTCTTGGACTGACCCTGAAGGAATTGCACATCAATTGAACTATGACCCGAATGATTTGGATAATGCCAAGGTCATGCTCATTAATGACCTGGATGTGCGATTGACACAGATGTGTTCGCAAACCGAATATCTACCTTATGTACTTGACCCGAGTAATCCATCGGCTGCTGCGACCAAAGCAGACAATACTGTGGATAATCTTGAGCAAGTTTATCAAAGTTCTATAGATGGAGGATGGTATGAAATTAAGGTAAGCCACAAAGGCGTTTTGGCTAGCCCTCAAGAATACAGTTTAATCATTGAAGGCATGGAACAACCCAATATTTGGGAAAGTTCTACTTGGAGCAAAGGAGCCCCAACAAGTTCAAGTAACGTAGTATTTTATGAGAACTATCCTATAGCCACTTCAACCACATTGGAAGTGAATCATGCATTTATTGGAAATTCTGCCTCCATTCAATCTACGGATGGCACTTCCATATTACAGGTAAATGGAGACCTGGGTGGCGATGATGGAATTTTTGAGGGAGATGGCAAAGTAGAACTCATCGGTGCAAACGCAAACATTTGTGGCCCTTTACAAATAAGCAATCTGGAGGTAAACAAGACTTCAAATTCTATTGACGCTTCTTTGAGCAGCGACACGGTTTCGGTAACCGAACTGTTGACATTGACATCGGGAAGTTTGGTGTCAGGCGGGAAGGTTACACTGGCGGCAAACGACAATGCCAATCAGCAGGGCTATTCACAATTAGATGATTATTCTGGTTCGGGATCGCTTTCCGGAACCTTGAATGTACAAACCTATGTTATCGGTAATAGCGGATGGAGACACTTAGCTAGTCCAGTAAATACAACCTTGAACGACTTTCTAAAAGACTATGATTTTTACTACTTAACAGGAGATGCTTCGGCTTTTGCCTGGAACAACAGCACTAGCGTTTGGGAACTAACCAGCGGAACCAACCACCCTGTCTTAGCAAACACACCTCTTAACTTGTGGTTTGGCACATCGGGCTCTCGTCTTTATACTAATCTGCCCCATCTTGTAGAACTATCGGGAACGATAAATACAGGTACTATCAATAATAGCCTTAGTTATGTTACCCCACCTAATCCAGGTGATTACCCTGGCGACCCTAATGGTTGGAATATGATGGCCAACCCTTATCCAACAGGGTTAGACTGGAACAGCATAAAAGCTGACTTTGGAGCAGGAATGAACGGTTCGTATTACATTTTTGATGCAGCCACACAACAATACCTTTCTCACAATGGCGCCACTGGTAGCTCACCTAATGTAAATGGTGTTATTCCTCCTCATCAATCCTTTTTCGTTAAACTGGACAATGCCACTCCCGTGGGAAGCGGTGTTCTTGACCTCAACAATGGAGACCGAACATTAACCAAAGCCAGAAGACTGAAAAAAGAGGAAGAGGTTATTTTCATTAAAGTGAAAGGTCAATCTAAATCGGATGTGCTATCTCTATGGATTACGCCAGAAGCAACAGAAGGTTATGACCCACTTCTAGAGGCACACAAAGTAAATTCTGTAGACTCCAAGCAACTTTCACTCTTTAGTTCATTCAATGAAAACACCAGTGATCTAGCTTTATCTATTCAGGCTCTACCGAACTTAAATGATGATCGACAAGTACCCGTGCATTTCAAAACTCAAACAACAGGAAGATTTGAATTGACCATTGACAGCCTTCATTTAGAGGATGAAAAGAGCATTTGGCTTTTAGATTTAAAAACTGACAAAAAAGTAGATCTTATAAAAACCGGACATTCATTTGATCACCTTTCAAATACAAGCAATAATAGATTCGTGCTTTTCTTAGGAGAAGATTTGAAGGAAGAGGACATCTCCATTCATTCTTCACTGAAGGCTTTTGTAAAAGACAATGCGCTTCAAATTTCTGGAATGGATGAGGAGCTCAGTGGTACGATCAGAATCTTCAACATGAATGGGCAAGAATTGCTCACTTATAAGACAAGTATGAGTACCGTTTCAATTCCATTGGATGAAATAGGGATTTCTGGGAACGCAGTTATAATCAGTTACGAGAATACGCAGCGCACAGAACGTCTAAAGGTGGTATTACCTTAAGAATTTCTTAAACCGATTTTTAAACTCAATATGGGTCAATCCATATTGCTCGTAAAGTTCTTGCATGGTACCGTGCTCCACAAATTCATCAGGTAAACCAGAGTGATGGAAATTGCCTGTATAACCAATCTCAAAAAGCTGTTGGGCTAAATACTCACCCACTCCCCCTCGTTTCTGACTATCTTCAATGACCCAGATGTTGGGGAAAGACGAAAGTGTTTTAAGATCTACTGCTGAGAGCCTTTTCGCAAATCGCAAATTGAACACAAATGGATTCGCTTCGAAATCTTTCAACGCCTCTTCTATTTCACCTAAAAGAAACCCAAAATTGATCACTGCCAACTTTTCATTTCCTTTTAAGATGGTTTCCATCCGATGAAGTTCAAGAGGCCTAGGGTTATGATCGGGTGGTATTGCTCCACCTGTTCTTGGATAGCGAATGGCTACAGGGAAGTCTTGCATTACAGCCCATTCCAGCATCACCGAAAGCTCTGATGCACTTGCTGGGGCAAGAATCTCAATATTGGGTATAGACGACAACAAAGCGACATCAAAAACTCCGTGATGCGTGGCTCCATCATTCCCAACTAAACCTGCTCGATCTAATAGAAAGACCACGGGTAAATTCTGCAATGCGACATCGTGAATGATCTGGTCTATGGCGCGTTGAGAAAAGGTGGAGTACAAATGGCAAATAGGTTTTTTACCTCCTTTCGCCAATCCTGCGGCAAAGGTCACTGCATGTTGTTCTGCAATACCCACATCAAAACAACGGTTGGGAAATTGCTTTTGAAATTCATTTAAGCCTGAGCCACTCAGCATCGCTGGTGAAATGGCTACAATGCGTTCATCTGTCTCCGCCAACCTGCGAAGCGTATTCACGAATTCTGCCGTATATCCCTTTAATGCACTTTGAGGTGTTTCAACCTCAACGCGTTTGGTAAGAACACGAAGGACTTTAGGTCCCTTTATTTTCAGCGCTTCTTGTAAAGCTGGAATGATTTCAGCAAGATTATGACCATCACAATCTCCTAAGTAATTCAAGCCTAGACTTTCGAAAAATGCGGGATATTTCTTTTCGTTGGCCAAAGCACCAACGTTTGCATCAATAGCGCTGTTGTTGTCATTGAGAATAATCAATACATCTTCCTTACTCTCTCCTAAATAATTCAGTGCTTCAAAGGCCATTCCACCAGTTAATGCACCATCTCCTATTACGGCTACATGATTTCTGCTTTCTCCACTTAAACGAGATGCTACCGCCAAGCCGATTATGGCACTTATAGAAGTGGATGAATGTCCTGTAGTAAAAAGGTCGTATTCGCTTTCGCTGCTATTTGGAAACCCGCTCAACCCCTCCTTCATTCTGTTGGTTGAAAATGCCTTGTTCCTACCCGTTAGAATTTTATGAATATAGGCCTGATGTCCAACATCCCAGAACAGTTTGTCTTGGGGGGTATTGAGCACAAAATGCAGGGCTACGGTCAACTCTGCCACCGTCAAGGATGATGAAATGTGTCCAGCTTTTACTTCTGTATTTGCAAGGACAAAGTCTTTTAACTCTCGAGTCAACTGACTTAATTCATCAACTGATAACCTTTTAAGGTCTGCAGGAAATAGTATGTTCTCTAATCTGGACACGGGCCGCAAAGATAGACGCAAAAATAGGTAGGCCATCTTTTTTAGAAATCTCCTTTTCTACTAATAATCCAGGTTGATGAAAATTGAAGATTGATTATTCTTGTGAGGGTTAAGGGCATATATATGCTCGCAGCAATCATAATAAATGAGAACATTCACTCTAACGGCAAGTCTTGTTTTTGTGGCGATAAGCATCACTTCGCTTATTATTAATGGATATTCAGAGACCATGGTCTTTGGAGGAGTGTTTTTTGGAGGTTGCGCTTTAGTAGCGATTTACATGAATAAACTTGACGCATGGTCGCAACAACACAGACAAAAACAAATCAAGAAAACCTATTGTCAGATTCGGGAAGATCATTTCTACTTTCCAAAAGGATACTATTTTAAACAGGGCTTCCTCAAAGGCAAAAAGGAGCTTCCGTACGATGCTATAGAAGAAATAAGGACCAACACATTTCCCATCAGTGCTAAAATTGAGAACAACGAATTGATATTTCTTTATGGACTAGAAAAGAAACTAATTGAAGAAGTAGCCAAAACCAACAGGATTAAAACGGTTAACCCACAGGACAACTGGTATCTTTTGTTGGAAGAATTTTTAGATACTGAATTTGAAAGCGACCACCAAGAACTGACTTTAGAAAAGCTTAACGCTCTTGGTATAAACAATAAAGAAGTATTAAAAATTAGAACTAGATTTAAAACTCGCATGCTTATAACCACACTCTTTAGCTTAGAGTGGATTTACTACGGACATTTCGATATCCTAAAACAGATCTTTCCGTTGACAAAAGAAAAGTACTGGTAGACAATGGAAATAGCATTGAAAGAGACGAAAGGATCAATTAAAACCTAATCAGAATGAACTATGACATAAGGCCATTAAGCAAAGCTTTAAAAAATGATTATCTGAACTTCTTCGACCATATGGTATTCGAAGAAAATCCAGATAGATCAAAATGTTATTGCTG
>JAOARK010000497.1 GCA_025210575.1 Schleiferiaceae bacterium | reverse complement strand
GAATTATTGGTTGTAGCCCTGTAACAGAACGGATTGAAAAAGTAGCCTCATTTAAAGGGCAGCAAGTCACTGGCATCACGGTAAGTGATATGGGACGAATATTTGTCAACTTTCCCAGATGGAGAGAAGGTGTGAAAAACTCAGTGGTAGAAATTCTTGACAATGGGAAGACAGAGGCTTTTCCTAACAATGAATGGAACAGCTGGAAACTTGAACAGCCCATCTTGGAAAGGGTCTTTGTCGCAGTGCAATCTGTAGTGGCTTTCGAAAACACTTTGTATGTTCTGGATACCAGAAACCCACTCTTTAAAGGAGTAATCGAAAATCCCAGAATTTATGCCTTTGACCTTTCTTCAAATAAACTCGTCAAAACCTATGTTCTTGCAGAAGGTAGTTATCACAAAGATTCATACATCAATGATTTGCGTATAGATAAAAAGAAAGGCAAAATCTACTTAACTGATTCTGGGCATGCAGGGCTTGTTGTGGTTGACTTAGAGACCGGAGAATCTTTTAGAGTATTGGATAACCATGCATCTACCTTGGCAGAAACCAATCAACTCACATTTAGTAATGGTGTTTGGAAGAACCGAGTACATTCGGACGGAATAGCACTGGATACCAAAAATGATCGCTTGTATTACCATGCCCTTTCGGGCTTTACGCTCTATTCTGTTTCAACAGAAAAATTGATCAATGGAAATGAACAAGACATTGCAAATAGTGTCACTATTGAAGCTAAAACACCGGCACCAGATGGAATGATCATTGACAATTCAGGAAAATTGTACCTAGCCGACCTGGAAAAGAATAAGATCATGAGGCTTGACCTATCGAATAAAAAGATGGACGTTTTTGCGGAAGGGGAAAAGATAAAATGGGCAGATACCTTTAGCATCTATAATAATGAGCTGTACTATACGAATTCTAGAATCAATGAAGCTAATGCGGACATAAGTGAAATGGAGTTTGGTATTTATAGAATTGTTTTGAGTCAAACCAAGTGAGTGATTGTTTAGTTTTAACACACTAACAATCTTAGAAATCGAAACGTGAAAAACTTCTTATTTGGCTTTATGCTGACACTTGTTATCACCAGCATAAATGCACAGCCTGTTACATATATCTCGACTATCGAGGCTCAAAGTGACATTGATCAACTAATTGCCAGCTTTGAGCGAATACATTACAATCCATATTTTAAAACAAGCAAAGAGGAGTTACTTGGTTTTAAAAACAAATGGGTTAGCGATTGGACTTCTGACTCCATTAAATACAAAGCGTTTATTGCAGTGGGGATGAAATTATCCGCTATCATGAGTGGTGGACATTCTTATTTGTACTGGAGAAACGAAAAGATCTTACCCGAAATAAAATCACAACGCTATATTCCTTTTACAGGGAAACCTAGCAAAGATGGACAGACATTAGTTGTAACAAAGTCAAGTATTGCAGAGTTAGAACCAGGAATGGCCATAAGTACTATAAATGGAATTAAGGCTACTGATCTTTTTAAAGAATGCATGGCGTACAATGCTGGTATTGAGGGTTTTAAAATCGCTAGTACAGAAAGGATTTTTCCTTTGTATTTGTTTTTTATAGATCAACTCAAACCACCCTATGCAATCGAATTTCAAAGTTCAAATGAAATCCTAAACATTGAAGGTATTGACGTTGGTGAGCTTGCCAATTTCATCAATTCAAGTCAAGTTCAGGTTGATTACAGCTTTGAAATTGTTGATGATAATGTGGGTTTGATCCATTACAACAGTTGTAACAATTACAAAAAATTCAGGAAATTTTTAGAGCAGACATTCAGCACAATAGCCGAGAAAAACATAGATAAACTCATTATCGATATCAGAGAAAACGGTGGTGGAGATTCTAGATTAAACGATTTACTCTTGACATACATCACCACAAAACCATACCAACAATCAAGCGGAAGGTATTGGAAAGTAAGTAGGGAAGCAAAAAAAGCATATGCATCCAACAAAGTGTACGCAAAGATGTTTGGGGCAGAATTCATGGAAGAATATATGAGTACACCAGATGGGGAGGTAATTGAGACTTTAGATTCTTCAGGTTTCGTTGTTCCAAAGAAACCTAA
This sequence comes from Schleiferiaceae bacterium, assembly GCA_025210575.1. GTDB lineage: Bacteria > Bacteroidota > Bacteroidia > Flavobacteriales > Schleiferiaceae > JAOARK01. The sequence goes on along the minus strand of JAOARK010000497.1, from coordinate 1,555 downwards.
AAATTACTTCGAAGGCAGGTCATGTGTTCTTATTGGTCCCAGTACTTTTTCAAGTGCCAATTTTCTAGCAGATGCAGTTAAGACTTTTAACCTTACTACTTTAATTGGAACGCCAACAGGAGAATATACAAACGACTTTGGTGAACAGATCAGCTTCACATTGAATAATTCTGGAAGTTTAGTTTTTATTAGCTCGACCTACGATATAGGCGCTAATGGAGACGCCACCGTTTTAGAGCCTGTGTCGCCAGATATTTATGTTGAAAATGATGTTTTAGAATATGCTATGGATTGGATTAAAAATGAAGACGAATGATTCAAGATCGTAAAATAGCTTTAGTAACGGGAGCTAATAAGGGAATAGGCTTAGCAATCGTTAAGCAGCTTTCAGAATTAGGACATCAGGTTTTTCTCGGAGCTCGCTCATTGCAAAAAGGGCTTGAGGCTAAAGCGGACCTAAGTAATCCAAGTAACGTGCATGTTATCGAATTGGACGTTGCAGATGAAGATTCAATTCGAATGGCTTTTCAGGAGATTGTTTCAAAGTACGATCAATTAGATATATTGGTTAACAATGCGGGTATCAATTATGATACATGGCAAAATGCAACAAATGCAGATTTGAACAACGTGAGAGAAACCTTAGAAACTAATTTGTTCGGTGCCTGGTGTATGATCCAAAATTTTCTGCCATTGATGAAAAAGAAAGGATTTGGACGAATAGTGAATGTGAGCAGTGGCTCTGGTGCTATAAATGATATGGGTGCTGGTACTCCAGGTTATTCTATAAGCAAGGCAGCTTTAAATATCCTAACGATTCAGTTTTCTCAGCTGAATCAAGAAAAAGATGTGTTGATCAACTCCGTATGTCCAGGGTGGGTTAGGACTGATATGGGAGGTTCAATGGCTTCCAGATCTCCAGCTCAAGGTGCGGAAACCATTGTTTGGGCGGCTCTATTACCCAAAGGTGGACCTACTGGAAAGTTTTTTCGCGATAAGAAAGAGATTTCATTTTAAAACTTTAGTCGATTATTTTATTTGAATTCATGTTGAAACTTCTTCTTTATACAGCCTTATGTATTTTGTCAATGGCTTTTATTGCCGATTATGTGCATTATGCGAGAATTTATTTAGGTCAAAAGGAGATTAGAGAAACCATGTATTACACCAAAGCTTTAGAAGTAAATGTTAATAACCCCAACGATACGTTAACCGTTACAATTCATATAGATACAGGCTGCCCGGATAAAGGCATGTTGAATTTGGTTGATAGTAATTCTAATACAGTTACTATTTATGACCATGAATATCCCAAAATTGAGAGAAGGATAAATGGTAAGCGTTATAACATTCTAATCAAAAGGTTGCAAGAGTTAAAGATGGATGAAATACATCTGTTTCACACGAGTGAGATAATAGATTCTTTGGGGTTTAGACCATCATATTTTGGAAAAATCAAACTCGTTGTTAATCAAAATTGAAATCATAAATATTTAAAAATGCCTTTGCGTTTAGACGATATTGAAAAAAGTGGAGCGCCTATTTCTTTTTTAGG
>JAOARK010000496.1 GCA_025210575.1 Schleiferiaceae bacterium | reverse complement strand
CCTTTTTCTTTTCTGGTTCTAGCTCTTTGATTCATGAACTCGGCAATTTCTAAACCAGCCAACACCACGTCTTTTACATGCGTAGCGTTTGGAGTGGGTAGTCCACCTGCAGCCATATAGGCATCTCCAATTGTCTTGATCTTTTCTACTCCATGCTTTTCCATAATATGATCAAAGGCTGAAAAGCATTCGTTGATGTTCTTCACCAATTCATTGGCGGTCATGGTCTCAGACATGGCGGTAAAACCCTTAAAATCCGTAAAAAGAACAGTTGTGTTTTCAATCAATTTAGATTCCGCTGAGCCCTTTGCCTTTAACTCCAGAGCTGTTTCTTCGGGGAGAATGTTTAAGAGCAGATCATCGCTCCTTTTTTTCTCTTTACCTATTCTATTGCGTTGACCAAAGAAAACCAATGCAAAAACCAGAACCACCGCAAACCCGGCCATAAAGCCATTTCGTTCTAGTTTTTGCTTCTTTAATTCTTGAGCGGCTAATGCATCTTTTTTTTCTTGCTCGGCTTTGGCCACGGCCTCTTTTTTGTCAAACTCGTATTGCATCTCAAGGCGGGTTAGCTCTTTGGTATTTTCTTCATTGAACATGCTGTCTTTTATTGTGGTCAATTGTTCATGGTATTGAAGAGCTAGCTGATTTTGATCAAGTGATTTATATGCAGTAAACAGGCAGTTGCAAGCATTTCTTTGTGCCATAAGAGAAGTGGCTTTCTCTGCTCTTTCCAACCCCTCCTTGCAATACACAATTGCCTTTTCAGGCTGTTTTAATCTTAAATACGAATCACCTATCGTATTGAGCATTTGTACCGTTGAGAGTTCAGGTCCTGTTTGTTTACAAAGTTCTAGGCTTTTCAAATAGTACTCTAGCGCTTTGGGGTCGTCTTCTTTCAATTCGTAGCAATAACCAATGCCAGAAAGAGAATTGAATACACCTGGACCATGATCATATTTTTCAGCTATTTCTACAGCGCGTTCAAAAGTTTCTAAAGATTCATCGAGTTCACCTCTGTTGGCATAATTATACCCTAAGTTTATTAATGGAAAGATCAACCCTTTTTCTCGGCCTAATTCTTCCATTATTCCAATGCTCTCTTTGTAGTACTCAAAAGATTTATCGTACTCACCCATTCTATCGTAAACGCTGGCCAGGTTGTTTTGCACACTCGCTAAGCCTGGTTTGTTATTGATCTCTTCATAGAGTGTTTTGGTTTGAATAAAAAAGTCAATGGCTTTCGGGTAATTGTCTTGCATGGTATGTGCCACCCCTTGAATGTTTAATGCTGAAGCCATAAAGTTCTTATGGTCAATTTTTTCAGCGAGCTCATATTCTATCTGTGCTAACGCCCGTGCAGAATCTGGTTGGGAATAAACAAAGCCCGGCATGGCCAGCTTATCTATGGCTTGGAGTCGTATGGTATCTGCGTTTTCTGTGTTCTGCCAAACACCCCAAAGTGAGTCTAAATGCGGTTGGCCATATCCTAAGTTAAAGTTTAGTAACCATAGACATACCAATAACAGAATTTTTTGAAAAGGTCTCATTATTTTTAGGCTTTGGATACAAACCACATCTCCATTTCTCCTTTGCCTTTGGCTTGGATTTTACCTCGGCTTTCAAAAGAAAACTGCTCGTCATTCTTGATCAATTGATATGTGGCTTGACTAATATTAATTTTTCCTACTTCGCTTGCGCTCTCCATACGACTGGCCGTATTAACAGTGTCCCCCCAAATGTCGTATTGGAATTTCTTGACGCCTACGATTCCTGCTACCACAGGTCCGGTATGAATACCTACACGCATTTCGAACATTGGTTTACCAGTGGATTTTTGCTTTGATTTTCTAGAGAGCATAAACTCTTGCATTTCTATTCCAGCCAATACAATGTCGCTTGGTTTTGCAGTTTTTGGAGTGTGTAGACCTCCTGCGGCCATATAGGCATCGCCAATGGTCTTGATCTTTTCGATCTGGTGTTTCTGCATTATCGCATCAAAAGCCTTAAAACATGCATTAATCTCGGCTACGAGCTCTTTAGCACTTAAGCTCTGCGCGGTTTGGGTAAATTCTTCGAAATCTGAAAATAACACTGTTACCTCATCAAAATCTTTGGCCTCACTCGATCCCTTTTCTTTGAGCTCTTCAGCTACGCTTTCCGGTAGAATGTTTAAGAGTAACTCGTCTGATCGCTTTTTCTCTTTTTCTAAATTTCTTTTGGTTTTAGCGATATAGGTCATTCGACTATATACACCAATAAGCCCTAGAATAACACCCCCAAGAATAAAGAGCAGCGTGTTTCTGTTTTTAGCATTACGCTCTAGTTCCAGTTTACTCTTGAGTAGCGCTTCTTTTTGTTTGGCAACTTGATATTGCGTCTCTAGGCGCTTAATGGTTTCGAACTTCGAAGCGTTAAAGATGCTGTCATTAACGTCAATATATTCTGAGAAAAGTTGGCTTGCTTGGCGGTAATTCCCTATCAATTCACTTAGGTGAGCATAGTTGTCTAAATAGATCAATAGTGCATCGAAGCGATGGTATTCCTTAGCTAATGCGATAGCCTTCTTGTAATTCTCTTCGGCTTTATCTAATTCCAAATTATTGCGGTAACACACGGCTAAGTTGTTATGCATATCCATCGCCAAATAGGGCCATTCGCTTTCATTCATTATGCTGTTTAGCTGCTCTAAATAATGGGTAGCACTATCGTATTGCTCCAAGTCGATAAAATAAGCTCCAATGTTTTGCCGGCTGTAATATTGGTGAGATTCAACACCGTAAAGTGAAGCCTCTTTCATTATCTCTTTAGCCAATTCTATTGCTTGATCACTTTTTTCTCTTTTTGAAAGGACATTGCCTTGATTGGCTTTAACATTCAATAAATAAGTTTTGTCTTCTAGTTTCGTGGCCGCATCTAAAGCCATAGCATACAGAGAATCTGCAGCGGTAAGTTCAAACAGTTGTTCCTCCAATCTTCCCCAGCTTAAATAAAGGTAGTAGCTTTGGAAAGCTTCGCACTGTTCGGTGTGATGACCAGAAGCTTCAATGAAATAATAAACAGACGAATCGTTAAGTCCATGATTATTTAGTAGTCTGGCTTTAACTGCGTATGCCGAACTTAATGAGCAGCTGTTCTCTTGACTTTTGAAGTAGTCTATGACCTTTTTTGCATAGATGAAGGCCGTATCATTGGTGCTTAAATTTCTTTGCTGAACGTTGTAAATGAACTCTTTCGCTAAAACAGATTCATCTTCAGAGAGGTCTGAGAAGTGATGCACCTCTCTTATTTGACTTATGGCCAAATAAGGAAGTAGAAGCAGTAGGAACACGGCATGATGTGCTTTCATGTAACTATCAATAAGGGGATTCTGATAATCAAGGCATAAGGTATCTAATTTTTGTTGATTAACCTGATTTTCTTCTTACGCCCGCTACTCTTTATCCTGCAATTTCCGAAGTACATACTCCAACAATTCTTTGTCTTTTATGGAAATTGTGTTGTTCTTTAATGGTTTCTTGTCGTTGGTGTTGGGTTGCTTGGGTTTCATTGATTCTTTTTTCATAGAGGTTGATTTCAAGTGTTTTTTCTGTTTACAAACCACATCTTCACTTTGCCCTTGCCCTTGGCTTCTATTTCACCGCGGTAATCAAACGCAAATTGTGGTTCGTCTTTTAGTTTATTGTAGGTGCTTTCACTGATGTTGACTTTCCCCACATCGCTGGCGCTTTCCATGCGGCTGGCCGTGTTTACGGTGTCTCCCCAAATGTCGTACTGGAATTTCTTAACGCCTACAATACCTGCCACAACTGGACCTGTGTTTACACCAATACGAATATCAAAGTGTGGTTTGCCTTTGGCTTCTTTTTTGGCTGCCCAGTCTTTCATAAAATCAGCGATTTCTAAGGCGGCTAAAACCACATCCTTCACATGGGTCTTGTTGGGAGTGGGCAAACCTCCAGCGGCCATGTAGGCATCACCAATGGTCTTGATTTTTTCTACACCGTGCTTTTCCATAATGTGGTCGAATGCAGAAAAACATTCATTGATGTCTTTTACCAGTGCTGAAGCGGTAACGTTTTCTGACATGGCTGTAAAGCCTTCAAAGTCGGTAAATAGGACGGTGGTGTCTTCTATGAGTTTCGATTCTGCTGAACCTTTGGCTTTTAATTCTTGGGCTGTTTCTTCGGGGAGGATGTTGAGCAATAATTCGTCACTACGCTTTTTGCCTTTGTGAATGGAAGCCGCTAATGCGATGATGAGGATTAATCCCACGCCAGTGGCAGCCAAACCAATTCTCTGCTGGCTAAGCTCTGCAGATTGTTTTTCAATCTCTAAATCTTTTAACTCTTCTGCTTTAGCAAATTCAAGAGAATCTGCTAAAGCTTTTTTTTCATATTCATGCTTAAAAGTGTTTCGAATTACAGCTCTTTGATTTTCTTCTTTTTTAATACTATCTGTTAAGTACACAAAATTTTTATAATGTATCAACGCCTTATCAAACAGTTTCATATCGTTATAAATTTCATAGAGATTAAAATTCGCGATCTTCATTGGAAAATTCATACCTGTTGAATCGGCAATCTGTTTTGCTCTGAGACAAAATTTAATACCTATAGATGTCTTGTTCAGATAATAATATGAGACGCCAACATCAGATAGCAAAAGAGACATGTTTTCTTTCTTAATGGCTGAAGTCCTAGAGTTGTAGGCCATTTCTATTAGCTCATGAAACCTTTCCATATTTCCATAATGTCTATGAAAATTCGCCCATTGCCTATAGTACCCTTGTATTAAATAATAATTATGCGTTTTTTCTGCCCAAAAAATGGCTTGTTCCATATATAAGTCCGCAGAGTCAATATATTCAACTCCCATATTGAGGTAGGTGAGCGATATGTTCATATACTTTCCAGGAAATCGAAACTTGCCTTGAACCGAATCACGTTTTGCAAGCTGTAGCGATTTGAAACTGTATTCTAAAGCTTTGTCATACTCCTTCACTCTATTGTTCAACCTTCCAAGCAATGCAT
>JAOARK010000495.1 GCA_025210575.1 Schleiferiaceae bacterium | reverse complement strand
GTTATATACCAGTTGTATTGCCGAAGCGGCATACTTCATCGCTTCAAATGGTGAAGCAGCTATAATAGACCCACTAAGAGAGACACAACCTTATTTAGATCTCCTAGAAAAAGAAGGGGTGAAATTGAAGTATATTTTCGAAACCCATTTTCATGCTGATTTTGTTTCCGGTCACGTAGATCTAGCAAAGAAAACAGGCGCCACTATTGTATATGGTCCAATGGCCGAGGCAGGATACGATCTTTACAGCGCTAAAGACAATGAAGAGTTTGTTATCGGTAACCTTACCATGCAAGTGTTGCACACTCCAGGTCACACCATGGAATCGTCTACATTCTTGTTGAAGGATGAGAATGGAAAAGACCATGCTATTTTCACGGGTGACACACTATTCTTAGGAGATGTTGGCCGTCCTGATTTAGCTATTAAGTCAGATCTTACAATGGAAGATCTAGCTGGTCACTTGTTTGACTCATTAAGAAATAGAATCATGCCTTTGGCTGATGATGTAATTGTGTACCCGGGTCATGGAGCAGGTTCAAGCTGTGGTAAAAGTTTATCTAAGGAAACGGTTGGGACATTAGGAGAGCAAAAAGAAACAAATTATGCACTTCGTTCGGATATGACCAAAGAGGAATTTGTGAAAGAAGTTACAGAAGGTATCCTCCCTCCTCCTCAGTATTTCCCAAAAAACGCCATGATGAATAAAATGGGGTATGAGAATATTGATGAAGTAATGGAGAGAGGTGTTAAAGCTTTGGATGTTGAAGCTTTTAAAGCTGAAGTAGCCAACGGTGCAATAATATTAGATACTCGTAAACCTGCCGAATTCGTAAAGAGTTTTATTCCTAAATCTCTCTTTATTGGCATAGATGGCCAATTTGCGATGTGGGTTGGTGCTTTGATCACGGATATTAAACAAAAGATTGTTTTTATCGCTCCAGAAGGGCGCGAAAGCGAAGTGGTTAAGAGATTAGCACGCGTAGGTTATGACAATGCAGTTGGTTACCTTGATGGTGGCGTTGAAGCCTGGAAATCTGCTGGTGAGGAGATTGACACAATTCAAAGTATTACTCCAGAACAATTCGAGCAAGAATATGCTAATGATATTCATGTGGTAGATGTGCGTAAGAATGGTGAGTTTGACAATCAACATGTTGAAGCTGCTTCGCATCTACCTTTAGATTATATTCATGATCATCTAGATGATTTGGACAAAGACAGTAAGCACTTTGTGCATTGTGCTGGTGGTTACAGATCTGTAATTGCTATTTCGATCTTACAACCTTATGGTTATAAAAATCTTGTAAACGTTGAAGGTGGCTTTGGAAAGATTAAGAACCTTGAAAGTGTTAAGTTAACAAGCGTAGCTTGTGAAAACTCTTAACTAGAATTTACACATATTTAATGAGGCCAGTATTCACTACTGGCCTTTTTTATTGTCTAATAGTTCAAACTTTAATTGATCGATATAAGCAAAATCAGTCGATTTAATCTTTAAATTGCTCAGCGACTAACCATTAATTTCAAAACCATGAAAGAATTTCTGGAGCATAAAGATGTTGTAGAAGCCATAAAAATTGCTGATCAAGTAAAACAAAACAAAGTTAGATTCTCTGATATTGAAGACAGTGAGGGTAATCAATATGTTGATCTTGTTCAAGAAGGTGGAGGAGTTTTAGGTATAGCACTTGTGGGTTATACTTATGTATTAGAAAGAGCTGGAGTTCGGTTTTTTAGTGTTGCTGGAACATCGGCTGGAGCCATTAACACCATGATGGTCGCTAGCATGGGTAATGTAGGTGACGCTGTTTCAGAGAAAATACTTGAAGTATTAAGTGCAAAAAACCTCGGAGATCTAGTAGATGGAGAGAAAGCTGTTAAAAAGGTAATTAACAAGGCTATGTCTGGGGATGGAGGTATGTTTTGGCCCTTGGCTTTTAATGGCTTAAAAATTTGGAAAATCCTCAAGAGACAACTTGGGGTAAATCCTGGTAATGACTTTGTAAGCTGGATAACCAATGTGCTTAAGGAAAACGGTGTGACTACTGTAAAAGATCTACTGGAAAAAAGAACCTTATTACCAGAATTAAAAGATATTAATGGTGGCGATGTAAGCGCAATGAAAGCGAAGATGGCACTCGTTTCTTCAGATGTTACAACAAACACTAAGACAGAGTTTCCTCGAATGGCATCGCTGTATTTTAAAGACCCTGAAACAGTGAATCCTGCATTAATGGTGCGTGCTTCTATGTCGGTTCCTTTTTTCTTCGAGCCTTTTGTAGCCAGAAATATGCCAAATGCTGGAAATGAAAACGATCAGAACTGGATTGACTTAGCAAGTTATCGAGGTAAAGTTCCTAATCATGCCAAATTTGTAGATGGAGGTATGCTTTCTAACTTCCCTATAAACATCTTTCATAAAAAGGAAGGTGTTCCGAGAATGCCAACCTTCGGAGTTCGTTTAAGCACCTATCGTAAAGAATACAATAAAACAGATTCATTGTTTCAAATGGCGGGTGCCATGGTGAGTACAATGCGCCAAATTCACGACTATGATTTTTTAGTGAAGAACCCAGATTACAATCGCTTAATTTGTTTAATCGATGCAGATAAAGAATTCAACTGGTTGAATTTTAACATGACTAAAGACAAACAAGTCGAGTTGTTTGCATTGGGTGCGAGAAAAGCCTCAGAATTCATTCAAAGTTTTGATTGGACAGGCTATAAGGATGTGCGATTAAAGTTAGAACAAGCGTCTAAATCGTGAATTGTATTTACAATATGAGTTTATTTTTGCCTCCCTTTAATTGATCTTATATGACGAATTACATTGACACAGAAAGGCCTGTGCATCAAAAGTACGAAGCCTTGATGGCTAAGGAGTACAATAAAATGGAGGATTTCAAATCAGATTTGCAAGAACTGATAGTAGAAGACCCCGATTACTTGGATTCTTATAATACCCTTTATAGCTTGGCTTTAAGCGAAGAAGACTATTTGGGCGCTGAGATCATGTTAAATAGAGCATACGATAAAGCATTACGCCTTTTGGATGTAGATGATCACTCTGGTTGGTCTCAAAAGCTACAATGGAAAGACGCTACAAATCGTCATATCATAAGAACTCTTTTAAATAAAAGTCTGGATTTTTGGATGGGTGATCAGTTTGCAGAAGCTAAAGATGTATTAGCCTTCCTTAATGCTTCCAACCCAAAAGAGGGTCTAGGTTTCGACTTTTATCTTTTAGGCGTTTCTCATAAAAAGTCATACATGGATTTCATCAATGACTTTACAGACAATGGTGTACCCAATGAAGAAGGAAAAGCATGGTTCGATAGAAATACAAAAGCCTCCTAAAAAGGAGGCTTCTTTTTTAGAAATAAATTTTGTAGCTCAAGACAGGAAATAGGGGCAATTGATAATACTCCACAATTTCCTCTTCTCCATCATCATAATATTTCCCTAATGCCGCTTGGTTATTCGTGAGATTTTGAATATCCAATTTAAACTCATGACTCACTTTAGCTTTATCAACTCGGTAAGTTGCAGCGAAGTTGAGAATAAAGATATCGTCAAGTTTTATTCCCCATGGATTTGAATCATCGTAAACGGTTGTTTCTTGTTTTATAGACTCTTCCTCCAAAACCGGATAGGCTCTTCGACCTCCTAATACCGAACCTCTCATGCTTAGAGTTAGGGTTCTTTTACCTGGTTTTTTAGGCGCAATTCTAAAATCTTTACCTCCTAATGCGTTTAGGGTATAATCTCCAGCAAAACGACCATTGCGCCATACTTCCGTTGGATTTTTATATTCTGAGTTATACAGAGAACCCGAAACCAAGAAATAGTAATCATTATCAAAAAATCTCTCGAAAGTAAGGTCAACGCCATAGTTTCTTCCATACCCTTGATTATCCATAGCAAAATCAACATATCCAGACATGGCGTTCAGCATGCTGAAGAATTCCATAGGTTCTAGTCCCACAGGTACATCGTATAAATACTGATAGTAGATTTCTCCCTTTAAATGAAGATTATTTTCAAAAAAGCGATCATAGCTAGCAACAACATGCATGGCTTTAGTAAATGCTAAGTTCATGTTTGCTTGTGAAATTGAACCGTCTAAGCTTTCAATTTGAGCATGGTAAATAGACATTGGCTCCATCTTACTATGTAATCCCATGGCTAATCCAAGTTTCTGGTATTCTGTTGGTTTCCAGCTGAATCCTAAGCGAGGGTCAAGACTCATATTTTGGTTTACGTCTAAATAAGTGGCGTGTAACCCTGCTACCATATTCACTTTTTTAGAAAAATGATGCTTCCAACTCATGAATGCTTGGGCGTAATAAGAATGTCCTTTGCTATCTAAAGTGGTTACCCATCTGTTCTCATCAAATTCAAGATAAGTGTCTTTCATATTAAAATTGTTGCGGGTAGCAATTACACCTAGTTGATATTTATTCTTTGCATTTTGCTTGAAATAATAGGTTGAAGCTACTTTGAGATACCCATTCTCAATTTGATAATCCTGAGATGGCTGTATGGCCGATTCTCCAAATGTTTCTGATGTTTTATAAGATCCTGTGTACCCGGAAGCTGAGACGGTACTTTTCAAATAACTCTTCTTGTTGATGGGCAATAAATGATTTACTCCAATAACACCCATTGTTGCTCCAAAATCATCTTGGTAATACAAGTCGGTTTGGTCTTCATTTCTGAACACTTTATCAATTATATGAGACTCCCCTCCCATCCCGAATACGGAAAGATTTCCACCGTTTTTAAGCGCAAAGTTCAAATTGAAAGTAGCATCTTGATATTTAGGAACACCTCCAAAATCTGCAATCCCGAGTTTGTCAATCAGATCGAGAGATGAATAACGGTAATTTATAAGGAACGAACTGTTTTTACTCTTGTTAAAAGGGCCTTCTGCAGTGGCTTCAACTCCTAACATCCCAATTCCTGCCGAGAATTCATGTGTGTTGCTATTTCCTTTCCTTAGATTAATATCAAAGACTCCAGAAAGCGCATTTCCATATTGTGCAGGAAAAGCACCAGAATAAAATTCAGAATTATCTAAAACGTCAACATTTAAAATTGAAATTGGTCCTCCTGTGCTCCCCTCATCAGCAAAGTGATTTGGATTAGGAATATCTATCCCTTCTAAACGCCATAAGACACCTCTAGGGGAATTTCCCCTAACAATGATCTCATTACTTCCTTCGGGACTTGTGGTAACGCCAGCATACGCTGAAACCATTCTTGCGGGATCATTAAAAGAACCTGGATAACGTTTTGTCTCATCAACAGTGAACTGTTTAGCACTTAAGGTCGCCATATCGTTCAGTACCTCACCTTTATTCTCTTGAGCAGTCAATTCAATAGTGTTTAGCTGCTCGAATTTTTCCTCCATCTTAACATTCAGTACTAGCTGTTTAGTCGATGTAAGCAAGAGTTGTTTTAAAATGATGGGTTCATAGCCTAATGTGGAAATTCGAATATTAATTCGACCAATAGGTACATTTTGAATAATGAATTTCCCTTGTACATCTGTTGCAGCTTGGCCATCATGATGTTCAATTTCCACTAATGCTCCAATAATAGGTTGCTGATTATCAGCATCAATTACATAGCCTGTAACATTCTGGGTTATTGTTGATTGTGAATAAAT
>JAOARK010000050.1 GCA_025210575.1 Schleiferiaceae bacterium | reverse complement strand
ATTTTGCCAGCGTATCTAACTTTGCTTGTAACTGCTTAGCTCCAGATCCATTTGGATTAGCAACTAAAGCAATGGACAACTGTTCTGAAATTACCGCGGCTTGACTTTCATAATCATGAACACCTTTGTAACGCAACTCGGTCAATCTGTTTTGCTTACCTTGAATATCTTCTTGAATCTTCTTGTACTCACGCTCCACAATTTCCAATCCTTTCTGAGCACGTTCTTTCTTAATTCTGCGTTTCACATCATTCAAAAGAGCTGCGATATCATTGGCAATTAAAGCAGCAGTGTCTGGATCTGTATCTAAAACCTTTATCTCTACAGACATAAATTCTGTACGTCTAAAAGAGATCATGCTACCATACATCTTATATAATGAGGTCTTTTTGTAAATGGCATCAGGTGGAATATCATAATGACTCAATAGGTCATATTTGTCAATAATCTTATTTCTGATCTCATCAGAATTCAAGATCTGCAAGAGTTGCTCAGCCTCTTGCTCATCACCAAATTCTAAAATATCTTCATCAGCATATCCATTTTGCTGAGGCATTAATGCTTTGGAAACCGAGTTGGTTGTTGATGGAAAGACAATCACCGAAGACTCAAACAACGGTTTAATGAAATAAGGCATTGAGAAAATTATCGCCAAAATCCCTCCAATTGCAGGAAAAATGATCAACTGCTTTCTCCATTTATACATTAACACAACCAAATTGGTAGAATTAAAATCCATGTGCTTTTACTTTAACCAGTTACTTAAATCTCTTTTTATTAATTGTTGTAACTCCAGAATTTCATCTTTGTACAACGCCCTCAACATTTTTCTGTCTTCCGAGGCTAAAACACTTTTTTCAGCTTTGTATTGCCCTTGTTTAAAAAAAGTAAACCATTTTTCAGGTAATACGCCTTTGGCAAAATCCTTTATTCCACTCTTCATCAACATGCGATGAATAAAGGGAAACTTAGGGTTAACACCTTGGTTTAATGCCTCATTTTCAGGGCCGGCAAATATCGAAACATTTAAGAATTTACAGATACTTTCCTGAGTTTCTTTTGGTTGTCTCTGCCAGTCATCAAAAAGCACCACTTTAATTTGATTTGGATTAAAGATTGATGCAAACCTTTTGTATTGTTTAGCGTATTCTCCTAGTTCATAATAGAGTTCACTAATACCCCACCCTTTATCAATTCTTTTTCTATCTCTTTTAAAAGCTGAATGAAAATCACCCTTTTCCAAACCCATTTGCACGGCCATGGTATAATGCGAAAAAGCTCTTTCTACAGGATTGCGCAGCAACATAATAATCTTTGCCTCAGGGTTAAAGTTGTGAATATTCTGTGCGGCATCCTTACTAAATAAATAGGAGGTGCTGCAGTCACCAGCAGCTAAAGTTCCAGCATTAGGCCTAAACAATTCTGCGTACAATTCTTCATCACGAATAAAAGCCACCTGTCTTCCTTTACCATCAATCGCCTCTTGATCTTGATGCAGCGTAGAACGATAGGACTTTCTAAAACGATTCGGGTCTATATCGGTACTAAAAAAATTAGGCTCTTTTATTGGACTTACATAAACATCAGGGTGTTGAGATAGCCAAGAACTCATTGAGGTTGTTCCGCTCTTCGCTGCTCCTACCAAGAAAAAATTTGGTTTATGTATTTGATCCCAAATCATTTAAAAAAGGGAATTGCTATTACTTTATAATATCTATACACTAAAACTGCGGCAATCACATTCCAAGCAATCATACTTATGCTTGTGGCGATGGCCGCACCTATGATTCCATAAGAAGGAATTAACACAATATTCAATACTATATTAATCACCGACATCCACAACATTATCTGCTGAGATTCCCGCTCCTTCCCGGTCATGTTAAGAATATACATTACGGGACCGCAAAGAGCATTGATCAATTGACCCAATGCTAAAACTGGTAACAGCAATTTACCACTGTTGTATTCTGCACCAAAGAGGTTCAGCAACGTCTCAGGAAAAGCAATAATCAAGATGAAAATAGGAATGGCAAACAATGCATTCACCACACCAATTTGACGGGTATACTTTCTAAAACCCACCATATTATTATTTGCATAAAGCGATGCAATGTTTGGAGCTGCAATGCTATTCACGGCAAACTGAATAAATGTTATCAATGTGGCTATTTTAAATGCAATGCGATACACCCCAACATCGGCACTTGTTTTAAAGTAACCTATCATCAAGGTATCCGTCCAACTGATAACCAAAAACAAAGAACCTGAAACCAATAAGGGTATACCGACTTTTATTATTCCTTTAAAATCTATATTCTCATTTGCAACAGTTCCAATGCGTTTTTGGTAAGACCATCTATATATAAGAATTCCCACCGAGGCCAAAACAAAGGTTGCCGCCACAAAACTTAAGGTGGCCAATTCTCCTTTGGGCAAAATGCTATCTTGAAAAGCAATAAATAAACCTGCAGCTATAATTAACACGGTGCCCACCTGAAGAACAGCATAGGCCTTCATGTTCTTTAAAGCTCTTAACGCTTCTGCAAAAAATTGCAGCAACACAAAAGGTAAGAGCCCGAGAGCTACCCATTTGTAAGCACTTTCTAGTCCCGGTTCATCAAACCAAGCAGCAATAGGCACTCTGAGTAAATAAAAAAATCCTCCAACTGCAATGGCCAATAGAGAGATGGTTAATACTGACTTTTTTATAAGCGGCCTGATCTTTCCCGAATGGCCTGCGGCTAAATATTCTTGTGTAAAGCGAACCGTTGCGCCATCTAAACCCAACTTTACTACAACTGCCAAAATCATGAGAGCGGTAAAAGACAGTTCGTAAATACCATAGGCATCGGCACCATGTTTAGAAACAACAAAGGCAAAAATGTACCCGCTCACCGCACCCAAAACTTTGAAGAATAGCACAAAACCGCTGCTACTCAATAGTTCAATTAGGCTGGTGTCTTTCTTCAGATCAGATGCTTTATCTACCCATTTTTTTACCACGTGGCAAATGTAGTTTTTCAGGCCAAAGGCGATAATATTTAAAATCCCTTTGTGATTTAAGCAATCAAATTACTTTTGGCCATATATGAGGATTGCTGTAAACACGCGTTGGTTGTTACTCAATAAATTGGAAGGTATCGGGACCTTCACACATGAATTAATGCAACGCATTACTCAAAACCATCCTGAAGTTCAATTTGACTTCTATTTTGATCGCCCATTTGACTCTCATTATATATATGGGGAAAATGTGAAAGGCTATAGACTTTTACCTCCTGCCAGGCATCCTTACCTCTGGTATGTATGGTACGAAATGAGCATAAAGAGAAAATTAGCCAAAACAAAACCTGATCTTTTCTTTTCGCCTGATGGTTTTATTCCAACATCAACCAAAACGAAAACACTAAATACTCTACATGACCTCAACTTTGAACACTATCCCGAATGGATTCCCAATTTTGCCATTGGCTATTACAAGAAATATTTTCCGCTTTGCGCTAAAAAAGCAAACCACTTAGTAACCGTGAGTGAATTCTCTAAGAGAGACATCGTTTCTACTTATAAAATTGAGCCTGATAAAATAGATGTAGTTTACAATGCGGCTGAGCCACAATCTGCAATTGAAGATTTAACCGTCAACCAATTCAAAAAAGATCGATTAAACGAAGCCCCCTATTTTATTTTTATTGGCGCTCTTAATCCACGAAAAAACCTGCAACGAATCTTTCCAGCTTTCGATAGGTTAGATAGTGATTATAAACTCTTAGTGGTGGGTGAGAAGATGCATTGGGACCTCGAAATAGCAGCAGCATTTGATAAAATGAAACGAAAAGATCAAGTGATTTTTTCTGGTCGTTTGGAAAAGCAAACGCTCAACCTACTCCTGGCCGGAGCGGATGGATTGATATTTCCTTCCCTTTTTGAAGGTTTCGGCATTCCGATAATAGAAGCTTTTAATGCTGGTACCGCAGTAATAACCTCAGACATTACTTCGATGCCAGAAATTGCTGAAGACGCAGCCTTGCTCGTTAAT
>JAOARK010000494.1 GCA_025210575.1 Schleiferiaceae bacterium | reverse complement strand
CTACATGACTAGAGATCCTCTAGATTTTACAGAGACACCAGAATGGTGGAAGATTGCTAACATCCCTGGACAGAGTGCATTCTCAATAGACATTTCAGCTGATGGAGATGTAATTTACGTAGGTACAGCTACAGGTAGAATCTATACGATTTCAAACGTAAGCCAGGCAAGAGATGTACAATCTGCTGATGTTAGCCAAGGAAACCCTGTGACTCAAATTACTTCAACAATTATTGCCAATGGTAGAATTGTTACAAGTATTGGAGCTGATCCAACGGATAATAACAGAGCAGTGGCTACTTTATCAAGTTATGGTAACCAAAATTATGTGTATTACTCTACAAATGCCGCTTCAGCTAGTCCTTCTTACCAAGACAAAACAGGTAATTTACCATTGGCGCCAGCTTATGCATCTGTTGTAGACAAGGCAGATCCTAAACGTGTAATTGTAGGTACTGAGTTTGGAATTTATGCTACTGAGAATATTACTTTACCAGATCCCCAAGTTAATTGGACTTCAGAAAACAACGGATTGAATCACTCTCCTGTTTTCACTTTGGTTCAGTACAGAACAAACAAGAGCTCTGATTCTACTACGACTGTTGAAGAAGGAGATCTTTTCTTAGGATCTTATGGTAGAGGTTGGTATACTTCTAAAGATCTAGTTACTCAGCGACCAATTAGTGTTGGCGAAGAACAATTAGACGATGAGATTGCTAAAGAGGCAGGTCTAAGTGTTTATCCTAACCCTGCAAGTGAGTACACTAAAGTGGATGTAGAGCTGTTGTCTAGAGGTGACATTAACGTATCTGTTATTGACTTGAGTGGAAGAACTATAAAGCAAATGACATTAAAAGGAATGCCACAAGGAGAACATAGTGTTCGTGTGAACCTTGATGGAATTTCTAACGGTACTTATGTTTTAAGCCTTGAGGCGAATGGAACAACACAAAATGCTAAGTTCATTGTGAACAAATAGAAAGATTTAAAAGTACTTTTGAGCCCCGTTTCTGTTACAGGAACGGGGCTTTTTAATTTTTGGTTTTATGAGTATTCGCGTTGGTATTAACGGTTTTGGAAGGATAGGTAGAGGACTCACTCGTGTTTTAATGAATCATGAGAACGTTGAGTTGGTTGCCGTGAATGACCTTGCAGAATTAGATACGCTTTTTCATTTATTGAAGTATGATTCGATTCACAGAGCATTTCCCAGCGAGCTGGAAAAAGGAAAAGAGAGTATTCTCATTAATGGCAATGCAGTTAAGTTCTTTCGTGAATCAAATCCAGAATTGATAGATTGGGATAAGCATAATGTTGATGTGGTTATTGAGGCTACAGGAAGGTTTAAATCGAAGAATGAGCTGCAAGCTCATTTCAGGCCTGGCGTAAAAAAAGTGATTGTATCCGCACCAGCTGACGAAGAGATTCCAATGGTTGTTTTAGGAGTTAATGAACACATTATTAGTGAATCGGATAGCATAGTTTCAAATGCCAGCTGTACTACTAATTGCGCTGCTCCCATGATAAAGATTGTAAACGATCTTTGTGATGTGGAAAGTGCGTATATAACGACTGTGCACTCCTATACCACCGATCAAGGACTGCATGATGCTCCACATAAAGATTTGCGCAGAGCCAGAGCCGCAGCATTATCAATTGTACCTACAACCACGGGAGCTGCAAAGGCAATGACACGAATTTTCCCTGAAATTCAAGACAAGATAGGGGGATGTGGAATTAGAGTTCCTGTTCCTGATGGTAGTCTTACCGATATCACCTTTACGGTCAATAAAAAGACTTCAGTGGATGAGGTGAATAGAGCTTTTAAGGAAGCGAGTGAGAAAGCGTTTAAAGGTATCGTGTCTTACACGTCAGATCCAATTGTGTCTTCAGATATTATCGGTATGCCCTACTCTGTGTTGTTCGATGATCAGTTGACTTCCGTAATTGGGAATATGGTGAAAGTGGTAGGTTGGTATGATAATGAAATCGGCTACTCCAATAGAATAGCCGACCTCATCAATAAAATATGTGCATAGAGCTCTTATAAAAGCTCTTCAATTTTCGCTTCTAAGGCTGCACCTCTTAAATTTTTAGCCACGATAATTCCGTTTCTGTCTAACAATACAGTGTGAGGAATTCCGCTAAAGCCATACAATTGTACCATGGCAGAACCCCATCCTCTGAGGTCGCTCACATGATTCTCCCAGGTTAATTTATCCGCTTCAATAGCGCCTTCCCAATCTTGTTTTGCATTGGGCTGCTTGGGTAAACCATCTAAGCTTACACTGAAAACATCAAATCCACGATTTGCATATTTGTTGTACGTAGCAACTAATTCTGGATTGGCCATACGACAAGGTCGGCACCAACTTGCCCAAAAGTCAATCATCACCACTTTACCTTTTAAGTCGCTTAGCTGTCTCATATTTCCAGCAGGATCTTGAAGGGCAATATTTGGTGCAGGTTTGCCTACTGATGCATTTTCAGCAGCTTGTTTCAATTGCATATCGTATTGCTCTCTACTGGCTGTTTCTTCCACTTGCTGATGATAGGCTATTACGTTAGGATCATTTGGAGCTTTTTCCATCAAGGCCTTGTCAATATCTATGTAATATTGCTTGTAAAGGTTGTAAGGCAATAATGGGTATTGTCCTAAAATTTGGTTAATGGCCATGATGTTGGTGATGTTGCCGTAATCCTCAGCGATAATGCTTAAAACTTCTTCTCTATGGTCTTCAATTCGCTTTGAATAAAGATCGTTCAGTTCAGATTTAACCTCTGCAGGTACTTCTCCATTTGGACCTGCTAATTGTTGAACGTATGCATCTAAAGAATCGCTCAACGCATAAGTCTTGTAAAAACTCTCCCATTGTCTTTTAAGTTTATCAGAATCTACAGAGCCCACGATGCTATACTCCGGGTATTTTTGGGTTAAGTCAATGTCTAATTCAATGTGCTCAGAAGGGTTAAAATACATGGGTATAGAAGCATTCTTTTCTGTAAAGACGAACCAATAAAACCCTGGGGTGTCTACATCTAATCCAATTTTGAAAGTACCATCTTCAATTTTAATGGTGTCCATTGGGTTGAATTTGTCTGGTTTATTCTCGTAAACCACAAATTCATTGGCACCATTTACCTTACCTTCAATTATCAATTCATTGGAGTTGTTTTCGCAGCTGGCTAAAACAGCTATTGCTCCAATTAGAGTTAAAATCCTTTTCATCAAAATCTATGTTTTTATTTTTCTAATGCTTGTCTTACCAATTGGTTGGCCACTTTCGGATCTGCTTTGCCCTGAGACATTTTCATCACCTCGCCCATAAACAATCCTAAAACCCCTTTTTTACCATTTTTGTATTCTTCTACTTTATCAGGATACTTGGCTAACGCTGCCTCCACAAAACCAGTTAAAGCATCTTGATTACTTTCTTGAATCCAGTTGTTTTCTTTTGCTAATTCTAAAGGTGATTTACTATTGCTCTCGAGAAGTAATGGAAATACTTTTTGACTTGCAACTGTATTACTGATCTTAGAATCATCAACCAAAGCAATTAATTCAGCAATCGTACTAGAGGCAATAGGGAAATCGTCTATTTCAATAGCTTTTGCATTCAAATGCGATTTAATCTCACCCATCATCCAATTGGCAGCAGCTTTTGCATTGCTGGTGTGTTGGATAAGATCTTCAAAATACAGAGCTATAGATTTGTTTTCAGTTAAGATACTGGCATCGTATTCACTTAAGCCTAGCTCTTTAACGTATTTTTCAAAAAGCTCGGAGGGTAAAGCTGGCATGTTTTCTTTCACTTTACCAACGTACTCCTCAGTAACCACTACAGGTTGTAGATCGGGTTCTGTAAAGTAACGGTAGTCATGCGCATCCTCCTTTGAACGAAGTAAGATAGTTTCTCCGGTAGCTGCATTGAAATTCATTGTAGTTTGTTCTACCTCACCACCAGATTCTACCAACTCTATTTGACGCTTGATTTCGAAGTCAATGGCCTTTTGCACATTTCTGAACGAGTTCATGTTTTTGACCTCTACTTTAGTACCGAACTTCTCGCGCCCTTTAGGACGAACAGAAACGTTCACATCACATCGCATAGAACCTTCTTCCATGTTACCGTCCGAAATATCGAGGTAACGCACTAACTTTCTTACTTCAGATAAGTAGCTATAGGCTTCTTCACCTGATCTAAAATCGGGTTCTGATACCATTTCTAAAAGAGGGACACCAGCACGGTTCAAATCGATCAACGTGTTAAACGGGTCTATGTCGTGCATACTCTTTCCAGAATCTTCTTCCATGTGGATTCTGGTAATACCTATGTTTTTTGGATTGCCTTCAGCATCTTTTACTACCACATTTCCACCTGTACATATAGGTGTTTCGTGTTGCGTAATTTGGTAGCCTTTTGGTAAATCTGCGTAGAAATAATTCTTTCTGGCGAACTCATTCATTTCTCTGATGTCGCTTCCCACAGCCAATCCTAACTTCACAGCAGACTCAATGGTCTTTTTGTTCATTAAGGGCAATGTTCCAGGGTGTCCCAATGAAATAGGGCTCACATTGGTGTTAGGCGGTTCTCCATAGGTAGTAGAATCACTAGAATAGGCTTTAGATTTCGTACTCAACTGAATGTGAATTTCCAATCCAATAACCGGCTCGTATTTAGAATAATCTACAGGCATTTGTGCTAAATTTCTAAGACCCGCAAAGAAACAGAAAATGCCTGAAACTGCAGGTTATTTCACCGAAACAAATTCTTTGATTTTCGCCTCAATATTTTCTTTTCCAGAAAGGAAGTTTACTTCTATAGGAAGCTGAAGGACTTCGATGTTATTTTCCTTCAAAAGTTGGTGATCTAGCCGCATAGAATCTTTTGAAGTAGTCAAAATTTTATTGGTGCCCAGGCCATTGCAACTTTCAAATATTTGTGCGTAGTCTTTGGTGGAAAAATTGTGATGGTCTTTAAAGGCCACATGATGAAATTGTGAATCTTTTTGGTTCAAGTAATCCAATAAATAGTCGGTCTGTGCAATGCCTGTGACCAAAATAAAATACCCGGGAAGTTCTTGTTCTTCTCCTTTTAGATTAATGGGAGAGCCATATTTGAAGTTGCTAAATCCTAAGGTCTGTGTGCTGCTCAACTTTAGCTTTTCGCTGATGGTTTCTTTTTTGGCTTCAGCTAATTGTTCTGGGCACTTTGTTACAATGATAATGTCTGCCCTTTCTTTCCCTGCTTTTGATTCACGCAAGTTGCCCGCAGGAAGAATCAAGTCATCAGCAAACAAATCAGCGTAAGCGGTGAGTAGAATGTTTAAACCGGGCTTCACGTAGCGATGCTGATAGGCGTCATCTAAAAGAATGAGTTCGGGAGAAGCTTCTTGCCGTTCAAGCTCTTCAATGCCGTCAGCTCTTTTTTCGCAAACTGCTAGGGTAATTTCTGGATGCCTGCTCAATGTTTCCAGAGGTTCATCGCCAATTTCTGCTGCGGTGCTTTTTTCGTTTGCCAGGAGGAAACCTTTTGTTTTTCGGCCATAGCCACGACTTAGAACAGCCACTTTGTTATCTGCTTTTAAAAGCCCAACGATCCATTGCGTGTGTGGAGTTTTTCCTGTACCTCCCACATTAAGGTTGCCAATGTTGATGACCGGAGTATTGAAAGTCTGACTTTTCAGTATTCCCCAATCGAAAAATTTGTTTCTCACGAAAGTGATTAACCAGTAAATTGGAGAGAAGGGCAGAAGAAGAGGTCGTTTCAAATTCACGTTTTAAATATACGGGGCAATAATTTTTTTTGCGGCTTCTATATCACCCGGTTTAATCCAATGGATGTTGGTATCTTTTCTAAACCAGGTCATTTGCCTTTTGGCATAACGCCTGCTGTTTTTCTTTATTTCTGAAACGGCAAATTCCAAATCCCATTCACCATCAAAGAATTTAAACAATTCTGTGTACCCTACCGTTTGAAGGCTGTTCATCGCTTTAAGTGGATAAAGGTTTTTCGCTTCTTCTAGTAAACCAGCTTCCATCATTAAATCTACACGCAGGTTAATTCGTTTATAAAGTTCTTCACGCGGATAGTCTACGCCAATTTTGATGGTGGTAAAAGGGCGATCTTTTTTGGGTTTACTTCTTTGCTCGCTGTACGTTTTGCCGCTTGTTCTTATCACTTCTAATGCTCGAATGAGTCGAACATGATTTTGTTGATCTACTTCAGCAAAATAAACAGGGTCTTTTTCAGCTAACTCTTTTTGTAATGGCTCTATGCCTTTTTCGGCAAAGAGGGAATTGAGTTCTGTTCTTACTTCTTGTACATTATCTGGAAGGTCGTCAAAACCTTCTTCTAAAGCTTTTATGTACATGCCACTTCCACCAACAGTAACAATGTTCTTTTTGTTTTGAAAGTATTTTCCAAGAAACACGATGGCGTCTCGTTCATACTGACCTGCGTTGTAATCTTGTTTTACGCTGATGTGTTGAATGAAATGATGTTTCACTTGCGCTTGCTCCTCAGGGCTTGGTGGTGCAGCACCGATTTGAAGTTCTTTGTAAAACTGACGTGAATCAAACGAGAGAATCTCTGTACCAAGCCATTTAGCCAATTCTATTGAAAGCGCAGTTTTACCGCTGGCTGTGGGACCGCAAATGGCTATGAGAAGAGGTTTGTTCAATTGCTAAACTTTAGGGAGCAAATGTCTGTGATTTTTCTTTAGGTCGTTCCACAGATTTTCAACTTGTAAGTCACCAAAACCATATACGCCTTGCGTTTTTGTAAACTCTGGAAAGATCTTTCTGAATTCCAATGTCTTTAATTGCGTAGCAATGTTTACCAAAGCCTTTTCGGGTCGGTTTAATCCGTTCGTTTTTGTGAGTCGATCAATTTGCGCTTCAAGTGCCTCTCTAAGAAATGTAGTTTCTGGCGGTACTTCATCTATAAACGCTTTTATGATTTCATTAGAATTACATTGATAAGCTTTAAGTGCTTTTAAAAAGGTATCTAATTCAGCGGATGAAATTTTGCTTGCTTTATTGAATGCTTGTTCCAATTCCTCAGTATTATGATTGCCGAAACCTATCCAGCTCTTTTTAATGGGTCGTACCCAAAATAGATTTTCAGAAAGCTTCAGTTGGTTCAAATAATCAAGGCAAAACCAAAAATTAACCTGGCAAAACAGATCCTCTTCAAACCAAAGGTAAATACCTGTTTTTTTATTGAGGGAAGCTAGTTTCTCAAACTCAAGTGGTACAGTAGACAGATAGCTTTCTCGGTTTTCACTAAAGGTCTGATGAATGTATTCTGCTCTATTTAGCCAATGCTGCTTTTCATCGAAAAGGTCCAATGGTCCATCCATAAAGACTTCTCTGCAAACACTGTGGTTATCTGCCTTGAGTAAACTCTGTGGCTGCTCTGCCAAGCTATCTCCATTAAGAATATGGTAGGTATTCATTCTTAAAGTCGTTTACCACAATGATGACAGTACTTTGCTTCATCTAAATGGTAATCTTCATTACAGTTCTGACAAACTTTGGTATTCGAGGTATTGTGTTTTTTGGTCATTTCACTGGTCACAATACCTGTGGGAACTGCTATGATTCCATAACCTAAAATCATAATGATGGAAGCTAAGAGTTGGCCCGCCCAGGTATGTGGAGAGATATCGCCATAGCCCACAGTAGTCAGCGTCACAATAGCCCAGTAAATTGAATGTGGAATGGAATCAAAACCGTTTTTGCGACCTTCAATCAAATACATGGCTGTTCCCATTATTATCGTCACTGCAAGTACAGCAAATAAGAAAACCAAGATTTTTCTTCTACTCGCAATAAGTGCTGAAATCAATTGGTTTGATTCCCCAACATACCGTGTAAGTTTCAAAACTCTGAAAATGCGCAGTAATCTTAAAGAGCGGATCACTAATAAAGATTCTGCTCCTCCAACAAATAGACCGATGTATGATGGTACAATGGACAGCAAGTCTATAATGCCGTAAAAACTAAAAATGTATTTGAGAGGTTTGTTGGTAACATAAATTCTTAGAAGATACTCTAGTGTAAACAAACCGGTAAATACCCATTCTAAGGTGTCGAATTCTTCAGCGAAGCGAGCATCCAAAGAGCGAACACTCTCCAGCATAACAATAACCACACTCAAGATAATTGCCACCAATAGTGCAATATCAAATGCTTTCCCTGCTCGGGTATCGGCTTCAAAAATTATCTCATGGATGCGTTCTCGGGTAGTTGCCATAGTCAGATTTCGAAGCTAAGAAAAGGAATCAATTTTATTTCTGCGAAATCTCATCATCTTATTCTGCAATCAAAACAACTGGAATGGATCTAATCTCATCCTTTTTCTTCAGGACTAAAGTGTAATTTCCTGAAGAGTAATTATGAAGATCTAATTGATTATTCGATTCATTAAATTCTCCCGTAATCATAGTTTGTCCCTGTGCATCAATCAATTCAAATTGCACATTCTCCCCAGCTTTGATTTCTTCTATTTGAATGCGATCAGTCGTTGGGTTCGGGAAGACTTTGATTCCGTTGAGCTCATGTGCTTCAATAGATATAGGCCATAATTCTATCGTTATGATCGAAGTGTCTGAAGAGCAAGGTGCGACAGCGTTTACAACATAATAGAAGTTATTAACCTGATTGGTCAAAAGAGCTAAATTCACGGTACTACCATTTAGAGCACCAGTGGCATTTGGGTCTACCCATGTGCCACCTGTATCTGCCCCATTTAAGTAATTGTTCAGCAAAACAATATGTGTGGCACTATCTGCAAATTGCAAGGTGCTATCCATACCAGCACTTACAGATTTACAATCTGTTGTGAACGAGATCAAAGATGGGTTTGTCACCAATCCATTGATACAGCTGTCCAAAACATAAACGTCATAGGTTGTAGAAGGTGTCAAATTGTTCAATTGCAATGTAGCCTGCCCTGGATATACAACAGTTCCACTTCCAAGTGGAAAGCCCGAGACACCCCATTCAACTTTAGGCCAAGAGGTGTAGTTCTGTGCAGACCAATTTATTTCTGTAAAAGTTGAAGAAACAGAGTCAACCACTAAGTTTTGAATAGAATTTGAACAATCAGGGATGTATTCATCCGCTCCAATGTCTTGAGCAGCACCTAGTTGTGAAGAACGTGGATCTCCGTCTATGTCTTCAATCAATCCAAGATTCGTCCCTTTGTCATTCAAAAGTGTGTCAACCGCATGCAGGTCGCTATTGCTCACAAACATGGGCTCACCCTCCAATGAATTGGCGTCCATAGCGTAAGCTGCTTTAAAGGCATTCAAATTGGCATAGTTCTGCGTTTGCATCTTAATCAGGGTGCCTTGACTGTAATAGGTGTTGTAATTCAAATCAAGCACCGAATCAATGGTAAATGAATTAGAAATGTGAAGTGCATTTCCTGTTCCTGAGTTAATAATCGCATTGTTCTTAATCTGAATATTCTTGTTGTTGTTCCCGGCAAAAGAAGTAACCTGCAATACGGGTTGATTTCCTCCCGTTACGTTTAGCGAATTATTGAAGAAATTCAAATGGGCACCATTCACAATCCAAACCAATTTTGATCCTGCAGGTGGCTGACCGCTCATAAAATTATTCGCAATTAACATTTGATCATTGGCTAACCCTCTGGTATTGGTCATTCTTAGTGCCTCGTTCTGAAGATTAGCAGAATAGATTTTGTTTTTAATTACCTGCCCTTTAGAAACATCCGTTAATTGAATACCTCCACTGTAAAACCCTTGAATCGAATTTCCTTTGATCAATACGTTTTTAACAGTCCAGGATGTGCCGTTTAACAACAAGGCTACGCTACCATTATTAAATTCGTTTTCAATGATATTGATATGTGAATCATCTATGCCATACAACCTCAAGATCGTTTCATTGGCAGCAGTAGAGGGTGTATTTATTCCGAAAAAAGTATTCTTATAGAAGGTGATGTGCTTGCAGTAATCTGTAATTCGTACTGACTGTTTTATGGAATGAAAACTCAAATTCTCAAATATTACATGAGTAGTTTTATTCATGAAAATGATGGTATTTAAAAAATTGCCATCGAAATGAATTTCCGTTGAATTTGAAGTGGTTGTGTCTCCCAGAATGCGAAGATAATTAATCGATGATGACCCTTGAATTTCATTGAAATCCATATGGGCATTATAAATTCCTGCTTTGATCATTACCGTTGTAGGACCAATAACACCACATTGGTTGAGGTGGTTCATCATTTCGTCAATAGA
Source organism: Schleiferiaceae bacterium (assembly GCA_025210575.1). Taxonomy (GTDB): domain Bacteria; phylum Bacteroidota; class Bacteroidia; order Flavobacteriales; family Schleiferiaceae; genus JAOARK01. The sequence goes on along the minus strand of JAOARK010000494.1, from coordinate 251 downwards.
AGCAAAGTTGGTCGGGCTACTGGGCAATAAAGTGTCTACGGTATAGAATCCAGTCATGGCGTTTCCACATCGGGTCTTGATTTTAAGAGGACCGTACCAAGCACCGATTTGTCCAATACCACAGCTGTCTCTCACATACACATCATAAACCGTGTCACTTTGCAAAGGGGTAAGTGTTGCGGTTGAATCGTTTAAAACATTCAATGTTGTACCTCCCGTTAGTCCAAAGCCTTCGTAACCATAGCGTACTT
>JAOARK010000493.1 GCA_025210575.1 Schleiferiaceae bacterium | reverse complement strand
TTTTCCTTCCAATAGGTACCTTGTTTGAATTCGTAATGTAACCCTTCAACAGTAAGAATAAGTTTCTTTTCAGGAGACCTTCGAGTCATGTTCGGCATTACCTCTAGAATAATGTCTTCCAATTCAAAAGTACGGTCAAGGACTACCGAATTCCATTTGATAACGCGCAAATAAATCTTCTGAGATTCTACCGTAATATACTGAAGAAAAATCTGGTGAGTCAGCAAACTACTTCTTAAGAACAATAAGCCAATGACCAAATTGAGTACAAATGGAAACCAGTTTTGTTCGATCAGAAAAAAGACAGATAGGGTTATAGGAAGAACAAAAGACACATATTCGAAGAAGCCAATTCTGTAAATGAGGTATTGGCTGTGTTTTGGAAATGAAATTTTCATGCAAAAAGTTAAGATTCAAAGATCAATTTTTAGATGAGAAATACGCAGATACCTCAGAATTTTCACGAAAGATTAGCATGCATTTAATTTTTTTTCAAAAAAGTTTTATGAGGATGTTTCGGTCTGAATGCCCCAATTATAAAGGAATAGGTGATTTTATATAGTACATTATATAGGATTGTACTTTATAAAAAATGGTACTATGTAAAACAAAGTACTATTATTTGTTATATATTTGTCTTGTAATTCAACAGATACTAACTGAAATTAAAAGCATATTAAAATGAAAAATTCAAAACTATTCTTACTCTCAGCATGTTTTGTCATAGTAAATTCTTTAGCCATAGCTGGCAATACACGTACCGGAGTAGAAGATACAACGGCAGAATCTTCGGAAGAACTTTATGTAGATCCTCTAGAAGAACTATTGGCAATGGAAGGGATTCCCACAATAATTATGGATTCGGATGATGTTTTAAATCTTTTGAACGAAGAGGTTGCGTATATCAATCCTTTGGAAGAAGTGTTGGCAATGGAATCTATTCCTTCTATCGAAATGAAAGATCAAAACACTTTTACCGTTCAGTCGTTTGATGCTATGGAAGTAGAGGAAATGAATCCTTTACAAGAGGTGTTAGCCATGGAGCAAATTCCAACCATCCAAGTAGAAACGAATACGGTTTGGGCAGTGCAGCATTAATATGTTTTTCTCGGAAACCTGAATATTTAGTACAGGTGGATTCTCTATATAACTTCAGGAGTGGTTTTTACCACTCCTTTTTTTGTACGTCAATTAGCAAACTTGACTTTCAATGTACTTTGGATTTTGCGAGCAGTTGGTCATTTATCATTCTATTGGTCAAATACGAAGCTCCAACACTTAGCGAAATGATCAGAATAATCATTGGCAATGTTGAGACGGGTTCAGGATGTCCATTACTCCATGGTGCGATGTAGAAAAAGTCCATGAGAAACGGAGGTTTATGTGTGTGGTAAAAGCAGATGTCTTCGGGAAGAACTAATTCAGATAAAATAAAAATGTCAACAAAGCCAAGCAAGCAAACAAAAGTTGCAGTTAGGATCAAGATGCGGACAATGTTGATAACGCTATTCATTTTTAGTTAAATCTGCTAGTGGTGAATATAAATAACGATTTAATGAAATTTATGTTTTCGAACTTAACTCATTCAGCCATCGGAAAACCAGAATTAATCCAGTTTTTTATTCCTCCTGGAGATACCGCCTGAGCATTGATTCTTTTTAATTTCAACAGCAATGCTGCCCCAATACTTGCCTGGCTTTCGTCTGAAACAACAAACACTTCTTCTGATTCAGGAATAGATTTATAAGCGTTTAGAATTTCGCTTTGTGGAATGTTTAAAGATCCAGGAATGTGTGCCATGGCAAATTCGTTTTCATCGCGCACATCGACTATCAAGGCATTACCTTCTCTAAACTTTTTGAATAGCGTCTCTATAGAAATCATACTTCTCATTTTACGCAACAGGGTTTAATGAAGAAGCTTTCTCGAAGGCTTTGTATGTCGAGTTTTCAGCGGAAGCTTTATTCTTGTTCCAAGGCATTAATGCGATGAGCATTTTTAAATAGCAATTGTCTGTAATAGCCGAATAAACCAGACCAGAAAAAACTACGATAAGGATGCCAAGAGCGACCAACGAATTGAACGCGAAAAAGCCCAACATGAAAAGCCCAATCAATAGAGCAAGCGCCATTCTAAACTGACGATCAATGGTCCAAATCGCTTCAGTTCGTTTTGGTTCTTCGTTTAGCTGATTCAACTGATGCTGTAAAAGAGACACGTTTTGGTAACCATGTTCTGCCAACATCCACTTTATTTTCTGTGCGCGGTTACCACTGTTACAAACTAATGCGATGTGATCTAGTTTATATTTAGCAAATTGAGCTTCATTGGCATTTACAGAAGATATGTTTATCGCTCCTGGGTAAGAACCTTCGCTAAATTCTTTTTCTGTTCTAACGTCTATTATTATCGTATTCATGTTAGCTGTGCTTGAGGGGCTTGTTTTCTAATTCTTGTACGAATATGAGACTGCTTATTAGGTTTAGAAAGAATTTGTGACCAACGGGCTATTTGTTGGGAAGTTTGCCTAATTGTTTGGGAATTTCTTTTTGAGGGTCTAAAAGGTGACAACCGGATTAGTCATCACCACAATACCTTCAATATTCTAAGCCACCTTTTTCAGGAAATCATCGTATTTGTTTTCAGGGCTACAACCTTTTAACATGCCCATATATACTTCTTTTTGTGGTTCTTTAAGTCGGTTATAAACCCAGCTTAATTGGAAGTTTTCAAACTCGTTTAAGTCGTGACCGATAATGGCTTTTACCACCTGAACAGACTCCACATACGTGAAAACTTTAGGAAGAATTTTCATGAGAATACTTTCTTCGTGTACCAAGTGATGCTCATGGTCGTCTGTCCATTCGTTGAGTAGTTTTACAAGTGCACCGTTGTTAATGCTGTCTTCAAAAGCCTTCTCGAATGCTTGGTCTATTTGCCCAAAAAACTCTGCTTCGTCTTCATGTTCATCAACAAAAGCTTGTGAAACGCCTTCAGACTTTTCTTCAAGAGCATGATAGAAAACATCGTTTTCTTGCTTGGCGTGAAGTTCTATAGTGCGTTTAACATCCATGTAAGTTTGCTTTAATTTGTTTAAGTCTATTTCGTTTTCAGTGTTAGCTAAAGCTGACACTTCACGTAATCCGGCTCTAATGGCTTCGTGTGTTAAACGCATAATTGAAAAGGGTTGACAAGTGCTCATAATTGATTTTTTAATGATTTTGATTTCTAAATTCTGGTACGAATATGAAGCCACTTTGCAGCCTGAAGAAATCTTTGTGACCAATCAACCAAAAGTTGGGACGTTTTCTAAAAATGCTGGGATGAAGGTTTTGGAGAACGAAAAAGCCACGCTGAACGTAGCTTATAAATTGATTCTGAATTCTCTAAAAGGTCTTGATCCGTTTGATTAATTCTGTTTTGTAATCGCCACCAAGCGGTATTTCTTGTTCGCCCAATTTTATAAACCCTCCGCCAAGCACATCTATCTTTGAAATGTTGATGGCATAAGAACGATGCACTTTCATGAAATCTGCGGTAGGAAGGTTTTCAATAAAATCAGAGAGTTTGCCACGCACTAAATGTGTTTTGTTATGTAAGTGTACTTCCAAGTAATTCTTGTCGGACTTCACAAACAAAATGTCTTTAACCTGAATCTTCACAAAGTTGTAATCGTCTCTGATAAATATTGCTTCATTTTCTGATCGTCTGGTTTCTTTCGTCTCATCCTCCTTGTTGAGTTTGGTATGCGTGTTCATGGCAATTTCAATAGCCGAATAAACATCGGCCTTAGAAAATGGCTTAACAAGATAGCCATATGGTCCGGTTTCTACTGCGCGCATAATGGTTTTGTCATCGCCAAAAGCGGTTAGGAAAATAAATGGGATTTTGTAGTTGTGCTTTATTTTATTGCCAATCCAAATGCCGTCTTTATCGCCTTTTATGTTAATGTCTAAAATTGCCAAGTCAGTTTCGCCTTTTTCAAGAACTTCAATCGCCTCTTCGGCCGACATGGCGTCTCCAGAAATGATGCAATTCATTTCTTCTAAGATGGACGAAATCGCCTCTATGGTGATAAACTCGTCCTCAACAATCAATACGCGTAATTGCTCTTTGCTCATTTAAAAATCTTTGTCAATCTAGTTTAAACTTAATGGTTGCTGTGGTGCCGTTGTGGCTATTAAACGTACAACTGCCTCCAATCTGACGGCTCAATCCCTTCACCAATTTTACGCCTAAAGAATTCGAACTGTTCATGTTAAAACCTTCAGGTAAGCCCTTACCATTGTCTATTACTTTCAATTCAAATTCCTTCTCGTTTTGCAACACTTCAATACGAATTTGCCCTGAGTCGTTTTCACTAAAAGCATGCTTAAAGGCATTCATTATTAATTCGTTTAAAATAAGGCCTAAAGGAACAGCTGTGTCAATATTCAAATGAAAATCTGGTGCGTCAAGATCTATAGAGATGTTGTTAATCTCGCTTTGGAGCATGATAGAAATATCCTGAATCAAGACTTTTACATATTCCTTAAAATTGATTTTGTCAAGATTTTCGCTCTCGTACAATTGCTGGTGAATCAAGGACATGGAACGAATTCTATTCTGACCTTCATCCATAATGGCTTTAATCTTTTCGTCTTTAGACTGATTGCCTTGCAGCTGCATCAAGCCAGATACCAATTGTAAATTGTTCTTTACACGATGATGAATTTCTTTCAGTAATACTTCTTTTTGGTGGAGCGATTCTTCAATAATCAAATTCTGTTTATTGATCTGGCTGTTCTTTTCTTCCAAGTGCATTTTGCCTTCAATGAGTGCCGCTTCGGCTCTTTCTTTTTCTGAGAGGTACATCAAGAATGCGCTAAAAATCACGGTAATGGGCGCCAATGTATTCAACAAGTAAAATGTGTTTCTGTATGCTTCGGAAGCGTTGAGCGCATCATTAGAAAACTTAGGTTCTAAAAGAATAGAAATACAAATGATAATGAGATACAAAGCACACCAACCTATGGCCGTTTTTCTATCTAGAAAAATAATGGCACCTACCGGGCCGAGGAAACACCAGAGAAGTACCATAGCCGAATCATCCATACTGCCTAAACTCCATTGCAACCCAGTCGGGATAGCCACAATACAGAAGATTAATGCATAAAGTAAAATTCTTTCGTTCTTCAACTTGTGACTGATAGGTATAGCTAAGCCTACGATCAGTACAAAAAGCCAAGGCAACACCATCGTAGGGCCTGGACCGAGAAAAAAGTAATACAACCCACCCCAAATTAAACCGCACAAACTGCAGGAAATTGATACGATAAGAATTAGTTTTTTACCAAACGAATCTTCTTTTGTATCAACTGGGGTTCGAGCAAATGAGTTTAACATTATTGCATTTATATGGATGAGTAAATATTTGGCAAAATAGAATCAATCAGTAAAGTATAAAACTTATCTGATTGATTTTATCAAGCTAAAATTGAATAGATTTAAAAGTATAAGAAGCTCGCTTTCGTTGAAAGCGACAAAGCACATTATCTCAAAAACAATTTTTGCATAGTGCTTTGTGTAAATCCTTTTAATGCCACAAATGAAGGCTTAAATACATGTTGTTCTGCTTTTGTTTTTTATGCAAAGCGTACCAGCAAGTAGAAGCTTCAACTTCGGGATGAGAAGATTTAGGCAGTTCTTGGGCTGCAAGCTCATTTGCAATTAAAAAGTTAGTTACCCAAGTTACTTTTCTCTCTTCAGTTGTTCCTTTATCTAATGAGGTATTTTGGTGTAAGAAGTTACCTAGAGAAATAACCGGTTCGGGCTTCGACTCTTTGCTAACCCAAAGTCCCTTTTCATAGTTGAAATCGTAATGGTTTAGCAATTTCCAGCCATTTTTAGCTACCCATTTAATGGCTTTGATGATGTATTGAAATTCTTCTTCGGGGATAAAATAATTAAAGTTTACTCGGGTCCATCCTGGCTTGCTTCCGGAGATGCCTTTTTCCACAAGATTCATATGTTGCTGAGACTTAGCTTCCGTAATGTTGAGTAAATCATGACCATAAGTTCCTGCACAGCTGCAACCTCCACGAGACTGAATACCGAACAAGTCGTTTAATAAGGCTACAACAAAATTGTAATGTAAGTATTGGCCGTTGTACTTAATCATAAAAGACATAAAGCTGAGTCTCTCTGATTTTAAATCACCTAAGACTTCAATATTGTCGTTGGTTGAAAATGCTTTCAAAGCTCTCTTGATATATTGGGCTTCAAGCTGCTCAATGGTTTTTGCACCTACTTCGTCTTTTAGTTTAAAAACTAACCCTGCTCTTATTGAACCGATGATCGCAGGCGTACCTCCCTCTTCTCTTGCTTCTGGATCACCTAAATACTTTTGCTGAGTTTTGGTTACAAGTTGCACCGTGCCTCCACCTACTACGGCAGGCAACTCTCCAGAAAGTAGGTTCTTCTTTACGGCAAGCACACCTGGAGTGCCAGGACCTCCCATAAATTTATGTGTTGAAATGAAGATGGCATCCAAACCATCAATTCCCTCAGGGTTCATATTAATGTCAACATAGGGAGCAGCTCCAGCAAAATCCCAAAAAGATAAGGCACCGTATTGCTTTAAAAGCTTGTGGATTTTTGCTATTGGAGCAATAATACCCGTAACATTAGAAGCGGCAGAAAAGCTCCCGATGATAGGGCGTGATTGGTGATTTTGTTTCAGAACCTGTTCTAACACAATCAAGTCTACGTTTCCATTTCTACTCAACGGAAGTTCAACTAATTCGTATGGGCCTTCACGCCAAGGTAAAATGTTTGAATGATGCTCATAAGGACCAATAAGAACAAGCGGCTTAACTGTTTCATTCGCAAAATGCTGATTTAACTTACGATTGAGTAAATCCATAGCACCTGTGGAACCTGATCCCGTAAAGATTACAGCGTCATCATCTGAAGCGTTGATAGACGACTTAATAATCGCTCGTGCTTCTTCTCTTAAGTGTGTTGATTGTAAACCTGTGTAAGAAGATTCAGTATGTGTATTTGCAAAACTGGGTAACACTGCTTTTTCAATGAAATCTTCTACAAAAGTGAGTGATTGACCAGAAGCAATGTAATCGGCATAGGTATTATAACGATGACCATAAGGACCCGGAATAATAGCATTATGGCTAAATTGAGATGTATAGATTTTGTTGAGTAAGTCTTTTTTTGTTGGGTCAAGTTGAAACATCATTAAATGGTTTTAAGTTATAGGGGATTTCTGTTTTTATAATTCTTAGACAAACGTATTGCTAGCTAATGGCTCGTAGAAATCTTTGTGACCAATGGATTATTTGTTGGGAAGTTTTCTATACATGTTGGGAAGAATGTTTTTCAATTAAAAAAGCCACGCCTAGCGTAGCTTTTTTAATTCAGTATTAAACTCCTCTTTTATATTCAGAGTCAAGCAAGTAGTGCGAAACTGAAATCAAGCGAAGCCTAAATTTTCATATATAACTTCAGGTTCAATAACCTACCTGTGAGGTAATTGGGTACGGCATATTGGCCATTGGCGCTGGCATCGCGTACCCACAAATAAGAAACCGTATTGCGTGTACCCAAAAGGTTAAAGATCTCTAGGCCAATCCAAAAGGTTTCAAATGGTTTTAACATCTTAGACTTGTTCTCTTTAGAGAGGTCTTTAAAAACTTTAATAAAACCAATGTCTACCCTGCGGTAAGGGTTGGCCCGGTAAATACGCTCGCTGGGTTCAGACTTAGGTGGACCAAAAGGAAAACCACCTACAATGGTAAAAGCTAGACTTACACGAAAAGAAGGGTCTTTAGGTAAGTAATCTTGAAAGTACATAGACAAACTAAAGCGATTGTCGGTAGGTCTAGAAATGTACCCCACACCATCGCCTTCAATGTCTTCTTTTACCGTAAAGATGGATAAACTTCCCCAAGAGTCTATACCTTTTACAAATTCTCCATTTACGCGTAGATCGATACCGGCCGAGTAGCCTTTGGCCATGTGTTCTGGATAATAACGGATACGCACATTTTCAATTTCATAAGGAATGAGGTTACTCATCTGCTTATAATATACTTCGGTAATCCATTTAAAGGGACGATCGAAAGCGATGAACTGATGGTCTGCACCCACTACGTAATGAATAGCCTGCTGCGCTTTGATATCTGTAAAAAGCTCACCTTCCCAATTTCGCATTTCACGATAGAAGGGAGGTTGAGGGTACCAACCGATGGCACCTCTAAAGATCCAATCTGATTTCCATTTGGGATTAATGGTCAACGATGCTCTGGGGCTTACGGTGGTTTGTCTGTTAACGCTGTAATAATGGGCGCGCACTCCTGCTTTCATTTTGTATTGTGCTTTCCCCACATTCCAAGAACGGATGTTTTCTACATAACCCAT
>JAOARK010000492.1 GCA_025210575.1 Schleiferiaceae bacterium | reverse complement strand
CTTGGCAATAGCTTTTTCTATTTTGTTTAGATAGCGCTCTAGATAACTCTTTATCTCTGGATTATGATCTGCCATCTCTGTTGCCACATGCACAATAAAGCATCCGGGTGGATGTTTTTCATTGGGCACCAAATACGAATGATAAAAGCTTTCTAAAATATCCTTTACATCCCCAATTTTGCTTAAACCAGCAATATTAGGTTCTGCATAGCGCTCCAAGTAAAGTTCTAAAGCATTAGACAAAATACCTTCTTTGTTTTCAAATTCTTCATAAAGGGAATAACGGTTTACCCCGGTTTCATCTACAATATCTTTGATTGAACAGGAGCCAAAACCACCTCGCCAAAAGAGATTTATGCACTTTTCTAAAACGGAATTAGTATTAAATTCTTTGTATCGCATGAGTTTAGTGTTAGGAAACCGCAAAATAAGCATCAAGCAAACTATTTCAAATAGGCTCAAACAAAGCGTTAAGGTTTAACAATCAATTGATTAACTTTACCGTAAACTAACAAACCTAATCATGAAAAGTGTTATTTCCGTTCTATTCGTTTTCTCAATTGTCTCAAATATTCTTTTGGGTCAAACGTCACCATGCAGCGAACAATCGATCCTTCAAAGACAATTTCTACACGACCCTAACGCAGATTTAGAAACGCAAAAAAATGAGGCATTTATCCAATCATTTATTCAACAACTTCGAAAAGAAAGAAGTGAGGGTGCTCATAAAAACCCTCCTCAATATATAATCCCTGTTGTAATTCATGTTTTTCATCATGGAGATACAGCCAAACTGGATATGGCTCAAATTCAAAGTGGTTTAGATATTCTTAATCAAGACATGAATGGTCTGAACTCAGATTTCAATTCGGTCATTCCAAGGTTTGATAGCATTAAAGGAACTTTAGATATTGAATTTTGCCTGGCAACAATTGATCCCAATGGTAACCCCACAACGGGTGTTATTTACTATGATGATTCTTTGGGCATGACAAATTCATATGATCTTTTTGTGCACGCTTGGGACAATTACAAATACATGAACATCTATTTGCCAAGGTATGTTTGGGGAACATGGTCACTTTTTACCGCTTTTGCCTATTATCCAAGCACTCCTGGATCTAACCAAAACAGAGCAGGTGTATTTTATAGCTCAAATCGTTGGGGTTATGGAACGCATTCTGAACTTACCCCAGGGCAAGAGTGGGGCTCAGTTATCTCACATGAAGTAGGTCATTGGTTAGACCTGAGACACACCTTTGAATTTGGTTGCAACTCTAATGGAGACTTTATTGACGATACTCCAAATACGCTTGGTACTGGAATTCAACTTTCGGGTTGTTTTAATAATGACATGAGTTGCGGTGTGCCAACAAATGGATCAAATTATATGGACTATAACCATGATTGCAAAAGAATGTTTACCAAAGATCAGGTAGATCGAATGATTGCAGCTTTAAACCTCCCCTCGAGAAAAACGCTCTGGAGCGATACCAACTTGGTGGCCACAGGATGTAAACGATATGTCTCAATTCAAGAACAAGAAAATCAAAAATTTAATGTTTACCCTAACCCCTCAAAAGGTGAAATCACAGTTCATTCCGAAAGCTTTTCTACATTCGAAATCTTTGACCTCTCTGGTAAAGTGGTTGCCATTGGTGAAACAAACCAAGTTGAAAATTTATCGTTTTTAGAACGTGGAATGTACTTGGTTAAAACAGGAAACTCCATTCAAAAAATCTTATTAGAGTAGTTCGATCTACTTTCTGATAAAATCTGAAACTAAGTAGCTCAACAGTTTACCAACAGCCATCATTTGATCTGGGTCCTGTGGATCTGGAGCAGCTTCGCATACATGCAAATAGCTAGCATTTTTATGTCGGCTAAAAAAGTGTGCTAACCTTCGCGCCATTTGAGGGGTAAAGCCCGATGGTGTTAAAGCGCTGCTGGGAACAAGTTCAATAGCATCACAGTCAATTTCAATACCGAAGTTTGTTTCTGATACAAAACTCAAAGCCTCTTCAGCCTCTTGCATAACATCTTTTGTTAGACGGATCCTCATATCTTCAAAGGTGTTATACTTTATCCGGTCTGCATGATTTGAGATAAAATCAAGGTTTGTTTGCAACGTATAGTTTTCATGAAGCCCAAAACAGAAATACTTCTGTAAGTGTTTTTCTTCAAATGCATACAAGAAACCATTTCCGCTATGACGGTAATTAGTGGGGCGCAGATCTGTATGCGCATCAATATTAAGGCTATTTACCGGCTTTCCTAAACCAAGAGCAGTTCCCTTGATCATGCCATACGCATTGTTATGGCCACCTCCAATGGCAATGGGAATCTTGCCCAATTGAACAATACGCTTTACCACAGATGTTACCACCTCATCAATAGTCGATATAAGCTCATGCAAATCTTCAGGTTGTGTTTGTGGAGAAATATGGGCTTTAGCTATTTCGTCTGCAAAACCCAAGTGCCCCAATAGAGCTAATTGGCTGCCATTGTTAAACTGATTATCCTGAATGTTCAATAATGTTTTTACTGCCGCTTGCCAAGCTGAATCAGCCCCTGGTCTACCGCGGTTGGCACGCACACCTGCATCTTCTGGAATTCCAAAGATCACATACTTACAGTCCATATTAGACAGTTGCTCATCCCATTCCCTATCAGAATCAAAATATTGAAGGGTATCCCCAAATTTCTTTTCTCCTGTTTGGCTATAAAAGAGATGGCTTACCGTTTTGCGCGAGTAGAGCTTAATATGATGATCCATTTTGAAGAATTCTTGAAAAGCGCGCGAAAATAATTGGATTTTCTACACTCCTATTCAATTGAAAAAATCAAAACAAATCAGTACGGTTAGGTTATAAAAAAAGCCCTTCTAATGAAGGGCTAATTCTATGCTATTGAGTTGGGTTTATTCAGCGGTTAAACGCAATTCAACTCTTCTGTTCAACTGCCTTCCCTCTTCAGTATCATTACTTGCTATAGGCATAGACCTTCCTTTCGATTCTACGATAATCCGATCTTCTGCAACACCGCGTTTCACCAAGCTTCGTTTAAACGCCATGGCTCTTTCCATTCCTAGTTCCGTATTGTATTCATCAGAACCTTCATCATCTGTGTGACCAGTAAGCAACACTTTGTCGCTATTGTCAGCGAGGTAAGCTGCCACTTCATCAAAATAAGCTCTTACGTTATCAT
>JAOARK010000491.1 GCA_025210575.1 Schleiferiaceae bacterium | reverse complement strand
CCTGCTTTTTTGCTTGTTCCTAAAGGAGTGATCAAGTGATCTGGAGAAGTTAAAGTGTCCGAGCCAATGATTCCAGAAATTACACTAGGTTGATTCAATACATGGTCAATGCTATCATACTGTACCACACCTTGGTCATACGATCCAACCATCAGAACCATTTTACCTTGATCTCTGAACATTGTAGGAACGCTATATCCTAAATTGGTGTAAATACTGCGAGTGTCTACACCACCAAATTCTTCAGATATCAGAGTAAAACTCATAGGAGAAACACCATCGTTTCTGTAATACTTAACAGAACCCATTTCGTTACCAATAAGCAAATCAAGGTGTCCATCATCATCAACATCAAAGAGGTAAGGAGTAGCATTTGCTCCTACATCAATGCCTTGAAACTGTGGATCGGTGAGTACGTAATTGTAATTAGGAAGTAATCCTTGGTTTTCGAAATAATGGATGTTTCCATCTAGATTACCAACAAACATATCTAAGTCTACATCTCCATCTAAATCACCAAATGTTATATGAAGATCCTTACCTAAGTTAAATGTGCTGAGGTTAGCAAAATCGCTATTAACAAGAGTGAATTCTGGTTCCTGAACCGTACCTGAATTCTTGTAATACGAAACTCTTGAATCATAATTTCCGGTTTGAGTGAAGTAACCAGAGTTGCAGACAAACAAGTCTTGAAGTTGATCATAATTGAAATCTACCAAGACTGGTCGTGCGCCTTCCCCAACTTCAATCATCTGACCTTGAATGGCAGAGGAATCGCTAAACAAGAAAGTTGGGTTTGCCGTTGTATTGGTGTTTTTATAGAACCAAGTGTTTTTGTGGTTTTCAGAACCTTCTGCACTGGGTGTTACAATTAAATCTTTTTTTCCATCAAAATTGATGTCTTCGTAATAGAAACCAGGATAGAATGTGATGTCTATAGGCGTGTCGTAATTTGGGAAAGTTGTGTCTTGAGCGTACATATGTGCGCTATCAGGCGTTCCATCATTAAACACTGCCACGGCATTACTAAATGAGATGTCTCCGATTACAGCATCATACAAGTTATTCCCATTCAAGTCTATCAATAAAATAGTTGAACCAGAATGTGCTGTCTTATTTACTTCTTCCGTAGGAATGTCTATTACTGGTGGCGGAGGAGGTGCAAGACCATTGCACACATCCAAATTAACTTTATTGGTGAAGTTGTCTTCTTCAAATCCACCCCAACACCAATATTTGAGTTTAAAATCTATATCGCAACCTACCTGACCTTCATGATGTTGTACGGTATTTCCTTGGCCAAAGGTGAAGATGTCAATATCGCCATCACCATCCACATCTACAATTGCGGGTAAATCTAGACTAGATACATAAAGGTTTTGTTTTATCCCTGCGCCATAATCAGTTTCTAGATTACGACCAGATAGAACCCATTGAAAATCGAGATTACCATTGTTTTTGTAAACACCGATACCTCCTGATACAGCACAGAAAATGTCTTTATTTCCATCACAATTATAGTCTACCAACAACATCCAGTTGTTTATTCTTGGGAAACTGTCAACATAGCCAGGGGCATATTTATAACGCTTATTTCCATTGTTGGTTTCTACCACAAAAGGCATCATTCTGTTTCCAATGCGGTCGAAAATAATGAGGTCTTCTTGATTATCGTTGTTCAATTCAATAGTATTGAATTGTGTGTTGTTCATTCCTCCAGCCCAGGCATTAATTAGGCTATCCCCATTTTCCATCACTTTTACTTTTTGATAGTCATGAAAAGCATATCTATTCAAGTCTGATTGACTAAATCCGGCCAATGAAGTGAAAACTAAAAGTGATATGAAAAATTTATGCATGCGTAGATTTTTTAGCGCTACTAAGCTAAATATTGGGCAATAGTATAAACTACACATTTATTTAACGTATAAGTTTTACTATTTGTCTAATAGGTTGATTGAATTTTGAATCTTAACCTTACAATCAACTCTAAAAGCAGGATTAAAACTGTCTTTAGAAAAAGGCGATAACTTCTTTAACTCAAAGTGTTTTAGGACTATGAAAATTGCTTTGAAATTCTATATTTGCGCACTATTTCAAAAAAACCTCAATAATCTAATATTGAATAATGCAGAATAAGGGAGTTATACGCCTGTTTGCCATTGTATTTGCTTTGGCGTGTTTATGGGAATTGTCTTTTACATTTTTTGCGAGAAGTGTAGAGAAAGATGCAGAAGCATTTGCAAATGGTGATCCAGCTTTAGTAACCAAGTACCTTGACTCTATGTCAACTCAAGAGGTTCTTTTAGGTTACACTTACAAAGAAGTTAAGGCTCGCGAAATCAATTTAGGTCTTGATCTTAAAGGAGGTATGAATGTAATCCTTGAAGTATCTGTAAAAGATATTATCAAAGGAATTGCAAATGCTCCTTTAGATCCAATGATTGATGAAGCACTAAAAAATACGGATCTAGCGCAAACATCTAGTCAAGAAAGTTATTTAAGCAACTTCTTCGTTGAATTCGGAAAGTTGAATAATGGTGCAAGAAAGTTATCTGACCCTGCATTGTTTGGAACAAAAGCCTTAATAGATAAGGTGGGTTTTGATGCAGCTGACGAAGCAGTAGTTCAAGAAATTACGAATGATGTTGATGCTGCCGTTAAAAACGTATACACAGTATTAAGAGCTCGTATTGACCAATTCGGTGTTATTCAACCCAATATTCAACCGTTAGAAAATTCAGGTAGAATTTTAGTTGAGTTACCAGGAGTTAAAGATCCGGCAAGGGTTAAGAAATTGCTTCAGAGTACAGCAGAATTAGAATTCTGGAGATTGTATGAGGGTACTGAAGTAATGCAGTATTTAATTTCTGCAAACGAACGTTTGAAGACTTTGGTTGAAAGACCAAAAACAGAAAATACAACGGCTACAGAATCTGTAGATGCTGATGCTGAAACTCCACTTACGATAGACGAGCCTGTGGCAATTGAAGAGCCTCAAAGTATTTCTGACGATTCTACTTCTACTGCTGAGGTTGACACCAACGCGGTTGAGACTCCTGATTCGGCTTCAGCTTTGGATCAATTCAACCCATTATTTGAAGTATTTGGTTTCAACTATAATTTCGAAACAAACGAGCTTATTCTTCCTTATTCTTCTGTAGTAGGATTTGCTGCTGAGAAGGATACAAGTAAGATCAACAAATATTTAAGAATGAGCCAGATTAGAGCATTGTTGCCATCTAATCTTCGCTATGTTAAGTTCATGTGGACGGCTAAGCCTGATGATAAATTCAACGATTTCCTTTATTTGTTGGCTATTCAGGGTAACCGCAATGATGAGCCAGATTTAAGTGGTGATGTTGTAACAGATGCCAGAAGTGACTTTGACAACTACAACAACCCTATGGTGAGCATGACCATGAACGGTGCTGGTTCTCAAAAATGGCAAGAGATAACAAGAGAAGCTGCAGCTCAAGAGCCTAAGAGAAGTATTGCTGTTGTTCTAGATAACTTGGTGTATTCATACCCAACAGTTCAAAATGAGATTTCTGGAGGTAACACGCAAATTACTGGTAGCTTTACTCAACAAGAAGCAGATGATTTATCAAACATTTTAAAGGCTGGTAAACTTCCTGCTCCTGCAAAGATTATTCAAAGTGATGTAGTTGGACCTACTTTAGGTCAGGAGGCTATTGATGCTTCTGTTCGCTCATTTGCTATCGCCCTTTTCGTGGTGATGTTATATATGATTTTCTATTACGGACAAGCGGGTGTTGCTGCTGTGGTTTCGTTGTTATTCAATACATTCTTCATCTTCGGAATTATTGATGCAAGTGGTATTGTACTTTCATTACCGGGTATGGCGGGTATCGTATTGACAATTGGTATGGCGGTAGATGCCAACGTACTGATTTTTGAGCGTATTCGAGAGGAACTTAGTCATGGTAAAGGATTGAGTATGGCCATTAAGGATGGTTATAAGAATTCTTACAGTGCAATTATAGATGCGAACGTAACCACGTTATTAACAGGTGTAATTCTGTTTGCCTTCGGTACAGGCCCGATTAGAGGTTTCGCAAATACCTTGATCATTGGTATTCTAACTTCATTGTTCTGCGGAATTTTCATCACTCGTTTGGTGTTTGAATTTAGATTGGGTCGTAAGAAGGATATCAGCTTCTTCACCAATATGACCAAAGATTGGTATAAGAATATCAATGTGAGCTTCTTGCAGAAAAGAAAGATGGCTTATATAATTTCTGGTATCGTGATCGCTATCGGAGTTGCTTCTCTGTTTACAAAAGGATTGAACCAAGGTGTTGACTTTGTTGGAGGACGTTCTTATCAAGTAAGATTCGATCAGTCTGTAAGTACACAAGACATCGCTTCTTCTTTATCTACTCAATTTGTTGGGGAGAACGGTGAAGAAATGACTCCGTCAGTAAAAACTATTGGTAATGCTAATCAAGTAATTATTACAACTAAGTACAGAATTAATGAGTCTGGAACTGAAGTTGAAGAAGATATTACTAACCGTTTATATGCTGGAGTAAAAGGATTCTTTACAACAGAAATGACTCAAGAACAATTTGTTCAAGATGATGCTGAATTTGGTTTGAAAGCTTCACGCCAGGTAGGGCCGACTATTGCGGATGATATTAAACAATCTGCTATCTGGTCGATCATCGCAGCGCTTATCGTGATTTTCCTATATATCTTAATTAGATTTAGAAAGTGGCAGTTCTCTGCTGGTGCAGTTGCTGCATTAACGCATGACGTTTTATTCGTACTTGGAGCGTTCTCAATCTTAGATGGTTTATTGCCATTCCAGTTAGAGATTGACCAGGCATTTATCGCTGCGATTCTTACGGTAATTGGTTACTCACTGAACGATACGGTGGTTGTATTCGACCGTATTCGTGAGTATAACGCACATTACCACAAAAAGCGTCCAGTTATTGACATCATCAATAGTGCATTAAATGGAACATTAAGTCGTACGTTCAATACCTCTTTAACAACATTGTTTGTATTGTTGGTGATCTTCATATTCGGTGGTGAGGTGATCAGAGGGTTTATGTTCGCATTGTTATTGGGTGTTGCTGTGGGTACTTACTCATCGTTATTTATTGCAACTCCGGTAATGTTCGATTTAACAAAGAAAGAAGACGAGAAAAAATAGAGTTAAAAACTCTTTCAATAAGCTAAGGCCTCCAATCTTATGGGGGCCTTTTTGTTTTACATTTGTCGCATGATTACAGAGCATTATTTGTTGTTCAACATCGGGGGTTTAGAATTGGGCCTCATCGTATTAGTTTTCATTATGTTATTTGGAGCAGATAAGATTCCTGAAATTGCCAGAGGAATTGGAAAGGGAATGAAGCAGATCAAGCATGCTACTGATGACATCAAAAGAGAAATTAATGAGTCAGCTGATGGTAATCAAGATCTAAGTGATTTAAGAAAAGGCGTAAAAGAAGCGAAGGATACTTTTGAAGACATTCAAGGTACCATTAAGCGAAAAACCAAATTATAGTCTATGCCTGACTTACTGGATTCTTACCTTTTTGTCATTCTTGGTTTAGTTTTTCTATTAGTAGGAGGGCATTTTCTGGTATCTTCTTCAGTAGGTATTGCACTAAAATACAATGTGTCTACCATGGTTATTGGTTTAACCTTGGTGAGTTTCGCTACATCGGCACCTGAACTTCTTGTGAGTTTAATTGCAGCCAACAACGATCATCCAGACATAGCATTAGGAAATGTAATAGGAAGTAATATTGCCAATATAGGTCTCATACTGGGGCTCACGGCAATGTTGTTTACCCTTCCCGTAAGGGGGAAAAGCTATATGCGAGATTGGCTTTTCCTTTCTGGAATAACCCTTTTGGTATATATCATGCTATGGACAGACTTCTGTATACATTGGTATGAAGGTTTTGGATTGTTCTTGGTATTGATAGGATTCAATGTTTACAAAATCCGAAATGCTAAGAATGAAGATATTCCCGATTTAGAAAGTGAGATTGATGTGCAGTCTGCCAAACTTCCTATGTGGAGACTGATAATTGAATTGGCACTCGGAATTGCAGGTTTGAAATTTGGAGCCGAGTTTTTAGTAAATGGTGCAAACGATATTGCATTAGATTATGGTATCAGTGAAAGAACGGTTTCGGTTAGCGTTGTGGCATTAGGTACATCATTACCGGAATTAGTAGCGTCACTGGTTGCGGCCAAAAAAGGAGAGAAGGATTTAGCAATTGGAAATGTTATTGGATCGAATATTTTCAACATCTTGGCCGTTCTTGGTTTAACAGCGGGTATTGCCGAAATCAGAGTGGAGGATATGAAGCTGTTAAAAGTTGACTTTATCTGGGTTATCGCCTTTACATTTTTATTGTACCCCCTTACACTTATTTTCAAAAAGTATGAACTAGGTAAAAGAGCAGGATGGGTAATGTTTTTAGCCTATTGTTTCTATATCTACATACTTATATCGAACGGAAAGGTGTGAAAATTAGAGCACACCCCTATAAAAACGAGGGGGTAATCTTTAATTAATTGTAAAATATTTAAAACCACCCCATCAATTTATATATTTGCGCAGAATTTTAATCAAATTTTGCAATGGCTTCAGT
>JAOARK010000490.1 GCA_025210575.1 Schleiferiaceae bacterium | reverse complement strand
GACAGAATCTGACATGAACGAGGTTTTGATTGAAGAGTAAATATAACTTTTGCCTCTAACTGCCAAATGAAGTTAATCGATTAGAATCAACTTTTCAGTCTGAATAAAGTGTGCACGCTCCATCTTCAAGATATACACTCCTTTTTTAAGAAAAGACAAGTCTAAATTCAAGACGTCATTATCCATATCCATTTGCATCACCTCTTTTCCGTCTAAACTCAATAAGGTAATATGCACAGAATTTTCAAATCTCTTTTCCAATGTAAATCTTCCTTTTGAAGGATTAGGATAAACTTTAATTTGAGGAAGAGTCGCAATTTGTTTTCTCGCTATTTCTCCTGAAACAGCAATAGGTGCATTTTGATATTCAGGCACCTTTGGAACATCCAGTTCCTCCTGTTTAAGGCTTACCCAATAAGCCATTCCTTCATCATGATAAAATGCTCTACTCTTTAATTGTTTGCCTCCAGAACCCACAGCCATAAAGTTTTGACCGAGTGCAACACTTCTGCCGAAATACCCCATCTTTTGTCTTTTGCCAGCCACGAATTTTTGACGTTCAACGAACTCTCCATCCTCTAATTCAAATAGATAAACTCCACCAGTTCTATCCATTTTAAATAATCCGTATGCATTTCTCTTGTCTTCCTTTGCACCAACAACCAAATACTCTTCATTCATCGCCAAATCACTTCCAAACATTTGGGCATAATGTTGATTCTTTGGTTTGATTAATCGATGGGGTTCATATTTAGCATTAGCCTCTTTTTTATATACCCAAACCGCTCCAGCTAAACTGGGGCTTCCTTCTAAACTTGCCGTACTCGCACCAACAATTAAATATTCATCGTTTAAGGTAACTGCCTTCCCAAATTCCCCCGTACCACCTTTAAGCCAAGGCTCGATCACTTGGCTAAGTTTCCATGCTCCGTTCTGCTCACGGTAAACAAACAGTCTTCTTTTAAATGATTTACACTTACTTTTAGATTGACCAATGATCTTTCCTTTTTCATCTCTTGCGGTAATTGTGCAAAACCACACTTCGGCATTGGGATCTTGAAAAGTTCCACTTATAATCACCTCATCCTTTGAAATGGCCTCTACTCTCTCTAATTTATACTGACTTCCCAAATCGGAACCGCTAATTGAACCGCTCAATACCCAAACACCATTTGTATTGGAATAGATAAACGCTACTTCAGTGGGTTTTTTATCTGCAGAGTTCGTGGGATATGCCAGTGCCGAAACCACCAATCGACCGTTGAATACGTACAGGCTATATCCAAAGCTTCCAGCAAATTTAGCGGGCAGCTTTAAACGCTGCGTTTCTGAATATCCTCCTGAATCATTTAGCTTAAAAACAACTACCTCTTCACCGTACCTCTTTTTATCTCTTCTGCCTCCTACTGTGGCAAAAATAAATTCGGCATTCATCGCAATTCTTGTCCCCAGGCTCCTGTATTTATCAAAATCAGAACAAACTAATTTTTGAAAGAAAAGACTTTTACCCTTTACATTCTCATAAACAAAAAGTTCACCTGCATTCTCCACTCCTTCAACAGAAGATCCCGGACTTGACACAACCATTCTATCTTCATGAGCAACCACTTCCCAGCCAAATCTTTGATTGTGCTGCAAACTGTCAGCACTAATTTTTTGACTAGAAAAGCGCTGTGCTAGCAAGGTTGAGCTCAATACAATAAAAAGCGTAAGTAGTTTTTGTTTCATCGTTAATCTTGGTTTATCGTATGTAGTTTCAAATTCTATGCCTTTTATCTAATTACGTTTTTTTCACTATTGGAGTTAGTTACATTTACAACCTTCAAATACTCAAGGCATGATCTCACTTCAAATAAAGTCTCTATTTATTCTAACATTTTCTTTGTCCTTTTTGGTTTCTTCAGGCCAGAAATACAAACAGATGATGGCTGACCCCAAATACACCTTCCATGAAGTGGTGAACGAAGCAGAGCGCTATTTTGAAACACATGACAAGGGTGAAGGTTCAGGCTACAAAGGATATCAGCGATGGAAATATCACAACGAAGACAAGTATGGGCCATCAGGAATAAGAAACACCATCGATCCCCATTTTGCCGAAAAGGGTTTTGTTTCATTCAAAAAAGAGTTCGGAGAAATTCATAAAACCAATAGTTCAAGTGGCTGGAAAGATTTAGGGCCCTATTCAGCAGATAGCATTACCAGCGGATATAATCCGGGTATTGGAAGAGTGATTCCCTTTTACGTTGACCCCAATAACGAGGCCAAGATCTATTTAGGGGCTCGAGGCGGTGGATTCTGGAAATCACTTGACAGCGGCAACACTTGGGTAAACACTACCGACTTTTTAATCAGCTCAGGCGGGAGTAGCATTACGGCCTCACCCACAAACTCCGACTCTGTGCTTATTGCCATTAGAAATGCGCAAAACGGAACCACTCATGGTATATACCGATCTATTAACGGAGGTAACACTTGGGATAGCACATTGTTTGTCCCAAGCACCTTAGGATGGGGAGGTCTAGGAACTACGCATAAAATCCACAATATCAAAATCTCCCCTCATGATCCTGATCTGGTAGTCATTGCCACCAGCAACGGACTTTATGTGAGTGTAGATAACATTCAATCGTGGACCAAAAGATTAACGGGAGATTTTGAAGCAATTGCCTTTCATCCCACAAACCCCAATTACATCTATACCGTAGATCGCTTGTCGCCTTCGCAGCTCATCGTTTCAAACGACAAAGGGAGCAACTTTTCAAGCGCGGGTAATTTGTCTTCCAATTTTAGCCCAAATGTTTATTTGAGTACGAGTCTAGCAGACAGCAATTCAGTTTTTGCCGCTTCTAATGATGGTGTATGGAAATCTACGGATAAGGGAAATTCATTCACACATCTAAGCACACCGCCAAATTCTATTCGTTGTTATGCTGTTTCAGATGTAAATACAAGTTTTCAGACATTAGGTTTTGTAGACAATTTTCGTTCAACCGATGGCGGTCAAAACTTTACACAATACAGCTGGTGGAGTTTAGGCAACCCAAGCACAACCAACAGTAATTATGTTCATGCAGATTCGCGAATTGTTCAATGTGTGAATGGTAATTTCTATCTAGGTACGGACGGCTATTTCTGCAAAAGCACAGACAATTGTGTTTCTTGGAAAAGATTATCTGGTTATGGAGTTAGAGAGTACTACCGCGTTGGTGTAAGTCAAGGTCAGGCGCATTTAAATATGTGTGGAAGTCAAGATAACGGAACATCTATACTCGATACTGTTGGATGGTTTGAGTGGAATGGCGGAGATGGCATGGAAGCTGTTATTCATCCGCTCAACGAAAATTGGATGATTGGCAGCTGGCAATTTGGAAACCGAAACCGAACCAAGAACGCAGGGCTGACAAGACAAAATGTAAAACACACAGGTTCTCCTTATTGGGATGCTCCAATGTTGATGGATCCGAATGACCACATGAAAATCTACTCTTTTGCTGATGAAGTTTTTAGAACGGATGATTTTGCAAGCAATTGGAACATGCTCGGTAAACCCACTCATTTTTCTAATTTCATAAGAGATGCTGCCATTGCCGAAAACAACTCTCAAAAAATGGCACTTGCCTCCTACAATGACATCGCCCTAACCTTAGATGGAGGAAGTAGCTTCACAGATATTACAAACACTTCTACGAATCAGTATGTTTCAGACATCGCTTTTGATCCTAACAATGACAATACTCTAATAGCTGTTTATTCGCATCATTGGGATTACAAGAGGGTATTCATTTCAACCAATTCTGGGAATACATGGCAGGATATTACCTATAACCTCAATAAAATTCCAATCCATTGTGTCATAATAGACAAACAGGGAAATATTTACTTAGGTGGAGAACTAGGCGTCTACACGAAAACCATGAATGCTTCTATATGGAGCTTGTATAACCAAAACCTCCCTAACGTTGCCGTGAAAGAATTAGAAATTCAAGAAGCTACGAACACCTTGAGAGCTGCAACCTGGGGCAGAGGATTATGGG
>JAOARK010000489.1 GCA_025210575.1 Schleiferiaceae bacterium | reverse complement strand
TAAAAACAGAGGGGAATAGAATAGGAGAAAGCTTAGATGGTGCATGGAAATTTTATAATGAACAAGGAAAACTCACTTTGATTATCACTTACAGAGACAATCAAAAAAATGGTGATAAAATTACCTTCCATGAAAATGGAAGACCGATTAGAATAGAAAACTACGTTTCTGACAAAAAAGAAGGCATAATGCAAGTCTTCTTTGCTAACGGTAATCTAAAAAAACAAATACCCTTCAAGAATAACAGAGAAGAAGGACTAGGGTTAGAATACAATGACCAAGGTCAAATAATCACGTTACTGAGCTTTAAACACGGTGTCATGGTGAAAGAGAGGTATGTGAATAGATATGATCAGGGAGGGCTTAAAAAAGGCACCTGGATGACATTCTACGACAACCTGCAGACAGAGAGTGAAGGAATGTATAAGAAAGATTTAAAGCATGGGTATTGGAAGTATTACAAGAAAAATGGAAATCTTCTTAGAATTGAGAAGTGGGTAAACGGTGTTTTAATTCCTGAAGATGAACTCGCTGGAAAAATTGAAATTAAAAGAACTAAAGATCCTTCCACAGGTAAAATTGCATCTAAAGGACCTTATCGTGCAGGCAAAAAAGAAGGAATTCACACTTATTACGATAAAAATGGAAAAGCAGATTCAGCTAAAATTTTTGCAGGAAATATTCTGTTGGCTGAGGGAGCGTATGACGATTTGGGAAGAAAACAAGGGGTTTGGAAATATTACTATAAAACTGGAGAGTTAAAAGAAAAAGGGAAATACAAAGATGATCTCAAGGTTGCAGAATGGAGATATTATTTTGTGGATGGCGCAGTAGAACAAAAAGGCAGTTATGTAAGAGGAAAAGCTACCGGCACATGGTCTTGGTTCTACCCATCAAGAGATTTAAGATTAGAAGAAGAATATGAAAATGGCGTAGAAGAGGGGATGAGCACAGAATATTCTGATAGTGGAAGTGTGATAGCTCAAGGTGAATTTGTTGAAGGTTTAAAAGAAGGCGAGTGGGTATATACCGTTGGAGGAGTTGAAGAAAAAGGAAAATACTACGAAGGGGAAAAGGAAGGCTTGTGGAAGGCGAAGTATTTAGACAACGGAAAAGTGTTTTCAGAAGAGACTTACCTCAATGGAATTAAAGATGGCAAATTTGTCTACTACCATGCCAATGGAGTAGTGTACAAAAGAGAGTATTACACCAACGGAATAAAAGAAGGTATTTGGGAATACATTGACGAAAATGGAAACATATATTTGACCATTGAGTATAAAGATGGCAAAGAGGTCAAGTACAATGGAGAAAAAATTTCGTACGGAAGAAGAGTTGATCGGGAATTGGCAGAGGAAGAGCAGACAAACTAGTTATGAAAATAACTGGATTAAAGTCTCGCATGATGAAGTAATCAACCCAAATGGAGGAGAGGGAATCTATGGCGTTGTACATTACAAGAATTTAGCAATAGGGGTCATTCCATTAGATGAGCACAACAACACCTGGTTAGTAGGCCAACATCGCTATCCTCAAAACAAATTTTCATGGGAAATTCCTGAAGGTGGTGGACCACTGGGTATTGATCCTATTGAAAGCGCTAAACGGGAACTCCAAGAAGAGGTAGGACTAACAGCAGAGAATTATGAACTCATTTTAGAAATGGATTTAAGTAACTCTGTTAGTGACGAACAAGCTTTGATTTATGTGGCTAAGGGATTAACCCCTGTAAACGATAATCCTGACGAAACAGAAGTTTTAGAAGTGGTAAAAAAACCAATCACCGAAGTTCTTGAAATGGTAATCAAAGGAGAAATTACGGATTCAATGAGTGTGGCAGGTATTCTTAAACTAGCCAGAGAACTAAATATTTAAATATTAATTCTGTAGGATTTTTACCACGAAAAATTTTATCTTAGGGGTCTGACTAACCAATCAGACTATTCCTATGATTTATGAGAGTTTATATATTCTCACTAAAAAGCTCGACTATTTCCTCAGGTCAACCTCAGGACTATTAGATCAAACCGAAGATGAAGCCATTTTGGGAAACATTGCTTTTGCTGATAATAGCGGAGACAAAAAGTACCCGAATATAGATGGAAAAGTGGTGGTTTCGTTGGTTAGTCTAGAAGAAGACGCCACCTTAAAAAATCAAAAAACATTCATTCAAAAAGACGGCAATTACCAAAAGGTCAATCCAAAGGTGTATGCCAACTTAAACATTCTTATCGCATCTAATTATCCTGAAGAGTATACCAATGCTTTAAAGATGTTGAATCGTGTTGTTCAGTTTGTACAGGGCGAAAGAATCATCAAGTATCAAGATAATCCATTGCCAGAACTAGCAGGTATAGACAAAATCAAATCGCTAGAAATGAACATGGAAATGGTTAGTATGAATTTTGAGCAACTCAATCACCTTTGGGGTAATTTAGGAGGAAAGATCATTCCTTCTGTAATGTATAAGGCTCGAGTTGTAGCTATTGAAAGAGATGCAGTTTTATCTACAGGGCCAGCAATTACTGCTATTAAGATTAATAACAATAAATGGAATTGATCTACAAGAAAATAGCATCTGTTGAATTTTGGTTTGATTATCTCTTGCCATCTTCAATTGAGCGTCATGATCAAATACCAGAAGACTATAACATTTACGAATACTTTGATTTAAAACCTAAACAGCAGACTTCAGCCACCCTGCAAGAAGCAAGAATAAAAATTCATAAAACCAAAAAAGGGCTGGATCTGTATGTTGAAAGTATTTGGAACGGAGCCAAGTATATTGCAAAGAATACTATTAAGAAAAATCATCTACTGGCTTTTCAGTTGATCGTAAAAAGACCTGAGATTTTGCTCACCGGAGTTTTTACTAATTCAGGAAATGAATGTTTTTCTATTTCTAATTTGAATACAGATACAGTTGAAGCAAATGATGGGAGCGGTGGCTTTATTGATGTGCATTATTTAAGTGGTGGAATAGAAACTTACGTTGGAGCTAACACCTACGCGTTGGATGCAATTGTCAAAAACGGAAAGGATAAATTCCTAAGTCTTCAAAACAACAATGACAAAGCTACGAGCAATACAGCTTTTTGGAGAAATCTAGGTCGAATTTCATTATTAGGCAATGTTCATGCTTTACCAAAATTCAAAGGAGGTTTTGTTACACCCGCTGGAGTGGATGTAAAAGGCAAAGCAACAATGTTAAAAAACACCTTAAACCAAGAAATAGCAAGTCAACAAATTGCTGAAAACCTGAATGAAAAAGGTGTTTTACAGATCCCTCAAGAATTTGATGGAAGAGTAGATTTTTACGTGAACGGAACCTTAGATTCTTCACATGTAAAAATCACGGGTGATGATCATGTTCTTGGAATTATAGAGCTGGCCATTCAAGGCGATCCTTCAAATTTAGAACCAGGAACTCCATCACTGAGTAAAGAATACATGTTAATGGGCAATGGGGAAGATGGAACCACAATGGGTGACATACTTGAAAACAAGTGGGTAGTTCGTGTTGTGAACAGATCGACAACATGGAATTATCATTTTAATAAAACACAAACATTTAACAATACAGATTTGGCCGCTGCTGGATTTCAAAAGATTTCAGATAAAGAAATTGAATCTATTGAATTAAAGCCGCTTTCAAGTCAAGCAGAAATTGTAGATGCTGGGCTGGGAATATTACTCCCTAATCCAAAAATGGATTCGCTTAAAATTCGATTCAACCTGAATAATGAGGTAGAAGAATACGTATCAGAACTTTATGTAAACAATTAACTAACCAGAACTAAATATTATGGCAACAACCTACAAAACCCCTGGCGTCTATGTAGAAGAGGTATCCGTTTTTCCTCCTTCTGTAGCTCAGGTAGAAACAGCCATTCCCGCTTTTATTGGGTATACCGAAAAAGCTAAGAATGTTAAAGATGATGATTTGTTGCTCGTGCCTAAAAGAATTACATCGTTAAAGGAATACGAGCAATATTTTGGTAAAGCTTTCGCTGAAGCAGTGTCTGTAAATATTGCAGAAACACTGGATTCTGGAGGAAGTGTAGAAACTAGAACAGTAGAAATAAGTTCATCATTTAGCGTGAAATTTTTCATGTATTATCAATTGCAGATGTATTTCGCAAATGGCGGAGGACCTTGCTACATTACTTCAGTAGGTAAGTACTCAGAAGCGCCTAATGCAGGGAAACTATACAATCAAGCAGTAAAAGGTTTGGCTGAAGTTGAGGCCAAGGATGAGCCTACTTTGATTGTATTTACGGACACACCAACCATGAGTAAAGACAATCATAATTTATTAATGGGTGCAGCCATTGCCCAATCAGGTAAATTAATGGACAGAATTGCGCTCGTTGATGTGATTAGAGATGATGCTAAAACAGTGGTTGAGGATATGGCCGCGTTTAGATCTGCAACACAAATTGGCACGAACAAATTGAGTTATGGTGCAGCATATTATCCACCGTTAAATACGAGCTTAACACCCTATTTTGAAGATAGTGATGTAACATTGGCAGTAGCTGTAGGTTCTTCAACAACTACATTGTCTCATGATACTAATAAGCTAGATTCTGTACAGACAGCAGATGAGTCTCTGTATAGAATTATCAAGAATGAAATGGATGTTGCTATTCAAGAGCATCAAATGACACTTTACCCTTCTGGGGCGGTAGCTGGAGTATATGCCACTGTTGATGCTAATCGCGGAGTATGGAAGGCACCTGCAAATGTTTCTTTGAGTTATGTAAACGCCTTAAGCGTAAATGTTACCAATGACGATCAAGGTGTGATGAATGTAGATCCGGGAAGTGGAAAGTCTGTAAATGCAATTCGCGGATTTACAGGAAAAGGAATAATAGTATGGGGAGCACGAACATTAGCAGGTAATGATAACGAATGGCGTTATGTACCAGTGAGAAGGTTCTTCAATATGGTTGAAGAATCGGTGAAAAAGGCTACGGGAACTTTTGTTTTCGAACCCAATGATGCTAATACTTGGGTAAAGGTAAAAGCTATGATTGATAATTACCTAACGCTTCAATGGCGAGAGGGAGCTTTGGCTGGTGCTAAACCAGAACACGCATTTTTCGTAAAAGTAGGATTGGGAGAAACCATGTCTGCTCAAGATATTCTTGAAGGAAGAATGATTGTAGAAATAGGAATGGCAGCAGTTCGTCCTGCTGAGTTTATCATCCTTCGTTTTTCTCATATGATGCAACAATCTTAAATTAAAAAGACATGACTTATCCAATACCAAAATTTCACTTCTCTGTTCAATGGGGAGGTACTAGAATTGGCTTTACAGAAGTTACAGGCCTAGCGGTAGAAACAGAAGTAATTGAATACCGTGAAGGAACAAGCCCGGATTACAGTAAACAAAAGATGCCCGGAATGCAGAAGTATGGAAACATCACTTTGAAGCGAGGAACCTTTGTAAATGACAATGAATATTACGATTGGTGGAACACTGTAAACCTCAATAAAATTGAGCGTAGAGATTTGATCATTAGTCTCTTGAACGAAGAGCACGAACCTGTTGTTGTTTGGAAGGTGATCAATGCCTGGCCAACTAAAATTCAATCGGCAGATTTAAAATCTGATGCGAATGAAGTGGCTATAGAAACTATGGAATTAGCACACGAGGGGCTGACGGTAGAAACGGCATAGTATGAACCCAACCTATCCACCAACCGGATTCCATTTTATGGTTTCGTTTGATGGCTTATCGGATTCACCAAAAGATTTCAGTTTTCAATCTGTTTCTGGTTTAAGCGTAGAAATGGAATACGAAGAAGTGAAGGAAGGTGGTGTTAACCAATATGTCCATCAGTTACCGGTGCGCTCAAAATTTTCTGAACTGGTATTAAAAAGAGGCATGGTTAAAGGGTCTAAACTGGTAGAGTGGATGAATGCGGCTATGAATGGGTTTCAATTTTTTCCGATCAATATGCAGGTTGTTTTATTAAACGAAAATCATGAGCCTCTTCAAGTTTGGAAGGTTGTTCATGTTTTACCAAAAAAGCTGGAGTTCACGGCATTTGATGCAGAAAAAAGTGAGTTGGTTATAGAAACGTTGACACTGAGTTATAACTTTTATAAAACGTTGAGCTAATGCCCATTGAGATAAGAGAGCTGGTGATAAGAGCATCCGTTTCTGAAGGAGGAGAAAAACCTAGAAGTAGCGGGAAGAAAG
>JAOARK010000488.1 GCA_025210575.1 Schleiferiaceae bacterium | reverse complement strand
GTGTACTCCTATGCTTTTTCCAGGATATTATTCTGTGCGACTCCATATGGAGTCGTATGTTTATAGCTGAAACAATTTCTATAAACATACGACCCAACTGGGTCGAACAATGATAAAAGCTTAACACTCCTAAATCAACGAAGGTTTTTGAGTCGAGCTCCAAAGGAGCTATTTGTAGGTACAAGTCGAGGGGTAACTACTAAGCGTCTTGTAAATTAGTCACCCCTTGACATATTCACAACAACTTTTCGTACCAATTAATTCGCATTGATACATCGTTAAAAATGTCTTTTCTCTTATTTTACGACCTATTAAAATCACATTTCTACCCATTAGTTCATATCAAAATTCTTTTTCACTCTTCACACCCACTTCTCAAAAATCTGACGTTTTGGCCTTCAAAATCGTACTAGAAACCTTCTGTATCCCAATAAAAATTTCGACTTTTCGCGCCATCGTCTTGTGGGGCGAAATGTCAACTACTTGATAATCATAGGGGGTTTTTGACTATTCGTGAAATATTTTGAATATGCGTGAAACGGGTATTTTTTTTCATTGAAATCTGCTTTTTCTTTATAGGCATATGCTTTGAGTAAGAAAAAAACATTTTTCAGCACACAGACATTTACTAATTAAACAACAAACTATTTAGTATTTAAAAGTGACCAGAGATGATCAAAATTCCGTTTGAGAAAAATGACAACTACCCGATGGCAGTTTTAGTTTTGATCTTGCTCTGCTCTAATAGATAGGTAATAGAATTAGAATATTAATTAAAAAATAAAAGAATGGGTACATTAAAAAATTTAAACTCAAAACATTTAAGTACAGAACAGGTTGATAATGCAAATACTGCAATAGATACTTTGAAAGAAAATTTAGGAGAAATATTGAGTAACCTTACCAGCGATGAACGTCGCAGGTATGGAAGTGTAAGTGAGCAGAATAAGTTGTTTGTAAATAAAGTGTATGATTTTCGGAAAAATCAACCAGATTTAAGCAGTCCTGATGTCGATTGGGAAGAGTTCATAAATGATTTCAACAGTCGTAATACCTTAGAGGCATTAATTGCTCGCTTACAAAAATTGTTTACAGGTATAACCAATGCAAAAACATTATGCGATCATGATAACTACCAGGCAGCTTTAGACGATTATGCCTACACCAATTACAAAGCAGGAACATCTGATCCGCACTTTGAGGCAAAACAAAAAGAGTTGAAACAATTCTTTAGCCGAAGCAAGAAAGCAAATGCAGAGAAAACAGATGAGCAGAAATAGGCATTGAACTGCAAAATTGATTCAATAAGGTTTTTAATTGAAGACATAAGGCTTTAGGTTGGAGCGTTAAGGTTCCCAATTGAAGCGCTAAGGTTTTTCTTAAAAGTGTTAAGGTTCTCAATTGAAGTGTTAAGGTTTTTTATTGAAGTGTTTGGTTTGGGAAATATAAATTTTATGGTTCCGAACCTAAAGCAAAGTACTGAAAACCTTTAGGGTGGAGTTCCGAATAAAAGTAGATCTATTGGCAAATACAGATGATCTATTTTGAACTTAAAAGGAACAATATCGAACCGTACAGGAATAATTCGGAACCTAAATGATTGGCTTAGCCAAGCTAAAATTTTAGGTTCCGAACCAAAGCCAAAGCTTAGAAAACCTTAACGGGTGAATTCTGAATAAAAGTGGATCTATTGGCAAATACAGATGATCGATATTCAAGCTAAAAGGAACAATATCGAACCGTACAGGAATAATTCGGAACCTAAACCAAAGGGTAGAAAACCTTAAGGGTTGAGTTTCGAACAAAAGTGGATCTATTGGCAAATGTAGATGATCTATTTTGAACCTAAAAGGAACAATATCAAACCGTACAGGAATATTTCGGAACCTAAATGATTGGGTTGACCAGGCTAAAATTTTAGGTTCCGAACCTAAACCAAAGGTTAGAAAACATTAACGGTTGAGTTCCGAACTAAAGTGGTTTTATTGGCAAATGTAGATGATCTATTTTGAACCTAAAAGGAACATTATTGAACCACAAAGGAATAATTCTGAACCTAAACCAAAATATAGAAAACCTTAACGGGTGAGTTCCGAACTGAAGTGGATCTATTGGTAAATGTAGATGATCTATTTTGAACCTAAAGGAAGCAAACCTATCAAGGTTTCGTGAACCAATTAAAACTGCTTACAGCAAATATTAAAGTGATTTTATAATAGATTGTCTCTAGTTACATTAATTATTAAAACTAATCTTGTTATGAAAACTAAATTTAGAATTTCCATTTATTTTCTTCCAGCTATCATTTTTTCATTCTTTGGGAGTTTGTTCTTTGTCTCATGCCAAAAAGATGAGCCAGTCACCAAGAAGCAATCATTTGACTATGAACAAATAGGCATTGAGCACAATAAAGGATTGGATTATATTTTTGAATATCTTAAAAAAGAGGGTGTTAACAAAAATTCCAAACTAAAAAATTCTACTGAAATCTTTGAGTTAACAAAACAAGCAACGCTTTCTTTTGCAAAAGCATCTACAATCACAAAAGATGTAGACTTTAACAAACTCCCTTTGACTTTTAAGAGTTTTAATAGAAACACCCTAAAAAGTGCCGGAACAAATGATATAGTGACTTCAATTCAATCGGAAATTAATTTATCTCCTCTTCAAATAACATATTTAAATCAATTGGATGAAATAATGTCAAATGTAAAAATAGGGCTTCAACCTACAATTGAGGAGGTAAAAAAACTCGAGTTAGATATAATTGAAAATTGCTCAAGTGAAGATTCAGACATACTCCTTTCTTCTACCTCAGTCGCGAGGCATTCTTTAGAATATTGGACAGTAAACTGTGAAAAGTGGTTAAATGAATTAGGCGGAATCAACACATCGAATGTAAAATACGGAGATTGGTTCTGGTTTATTGAAACTCTTATAGTTATGGGAAAATCAGACGTAGTAGGTGCAGCAATTGGAGCAGGTGTTGGAGCCCTTGCCGGAGGTGTTGGAGCCTTACCTGGTGCAATTGCCGGAGCATGCTATTCTTCTGCAGGAAGAGGAATCGTTGCATTACTTGATTATTGGGGAATTTGGTAAGGATATGGATGATATGAAAAGATCAATTTTAAGATTTGCACTTCTAACTTCAATTTTTAGCATTGGATTGTTTTTCGGAGAATGCTTACTGGACACCATACTAAACAGCACCAGAGACACATTAGAGAAAGAAGCGATACAGTCCATATTTATTGGATTATTTGTCGCCCTCTTAATGACATG
Source organism: Schleiferiaceae bacterium (assembly GCA_025210575.1). Classification (GTDB taxonomy): domain Bacteria; phylum Bacteroidota; class Bacteroidia; order Flavobacteriales; family Schleiferiaceae; genus JAOARK01. Next base: position 516 of record JAOARK010000488.1, on the reverse strand, counting down.
GAAAACTAAAAAGAGAATAAAAAATAAATAGTTAGTAAAAAAGCCTCGCATTGGAAACATCCCGACAAAAGCATCTTTCCAATTTGAGGCGCTCTTTAAGATTTATAGTCAAACGACTTGTGTCGTTTAGCTATAATCAATGCGCACGTTTTTTATGCCGCGCACGTGTGTAAATATAGTGAAACAATAGAAAATTGAAGGTTTGATACTGGCAATTAATGAAAAGCACAATCAACTAAACAGATAAATTAATAACTACTAAAACTTTAAAACCATGACATAAGAGCAAAACACCACGGAGCAGTCAATTTACCCATAGGGAAAAAACCAATTGTTCTTACTCCAACCCGCAAACAAAGAAGAACCCAATCAAAACTGAGTCCAAATTTTTCGAACACGGCTTCAGTTTGATCAGGTTCTGGTTTTAAAACAATCAAAATTAAATAAAATGAGAATATTCAATCATTTTAGCTACCTGCTTGTGGTAGCTTTCCTTTCGGTAATTACCGTTTTCAG
>JAOARK010000487.1 GCA_025210575.1 Schleiferiaceae bacterium | reverse complement strand
GTTTAGCGATGATTGCTGTGACACAAAAAGGATATCAGAATAAGATTGTTACACCAAAAGATATACTGGCTCTTTCAAAATAATATTAGTGTTAGATTGTTTTAAAGGCGATGTTGGATTTATCTGCATCGCCTTTTTTGATTTAAGTCAAAAGAGAAGTGATAAAGTCCCCTTAGGTTTGTCTTAAATTCTAAAACAGATGAAAAAGAAATTTTTAGCCACATTATTATTTCCTTTGACCTTGATGAGTTCTTGCAAGACAAATGAAACACAACCTCAGGGAGATACACCACCCGACAACAAAGTCAATCCGATTGACATTAACATAGAAGGGTTTGAATTTTTGGATAAAATGCAAGGCCACTGGGTAGGTAAAAATGAAGTACTCAGCTGGAAATACGATTGGTTTGCCTTTGACTATCGTGCTGTTTCAAGCTCTCATGTTTTTGGCATCTTCGAAGGAGGAACCATGGGAAATCTATTTACTTCATTCTTTGTAACAGATTATATGGGCAAACGTACTATCATGGCCCGTAATGGTGGTTTGTTAAATGGCATCTACCGCACGAGTTACTTTGTTCTAGACAAGGTTGAAAGGTCTGGAAACAGAGATTATTACCGATTAGTAGACGCCATTGGTGGAAGCGATGTAATGTATATGGAGCTCTTTTTTAAGGGAGATAGTTTGGAATTCAACGCTTATACCAGTAGAATAGGAACCAACAAACCTGCAACACAACACATGCATTTTAAAGCGAAGAAGAGAAGTACTCCTTTAGCTGCGAATGCAGCTGCATCTTTCAATTTCCCTAAAAATGAAGTTGAAAAAGATTTTTCAAATGGGTTTGTTTCATCTCATCTCTACGTGAACCCAGGAGAAACGGAAGGACAATCTGCCACGTTCATGTCCATGGACAACAGTTTAGATCTTCAGGGTCTGGCCTATGCTGCAGGAGATCCTTTTACTGTTGGTGATCATAGTAATCAAGGAACACTGGACGTAACCATAGAAAGAAACAACCTGATAACGGCAAAGAATCTGTTGGTCTATTTATCTGAACAACCTTTGACGGATGCCAGCGGATACATGGATATTAATGCTTTTGAATCCATCTTACTCTTTCCCGAAATAGACAAGGCTCAAGACGAATTCACATTCACTTATTTGCACCCTGGCGAGTATTATATCACAGTAATTGCCGATGTAAATGCCGATGGTTATCCTTCACAAGGAGATGTAACGCATGTGAGTCAAAAAATCAACATCACTGCTGGAGGCAAACATTCAACCACAGTCAAAAACATTAACGTGCAGAACTAAAATGAAAAAAACTGTTGTAGTATTTTTTGTTCTGGCAACGGTGATTGCCTGTAAAGAAAAAGAAGCGGTGATAGACCCTAGTCAAAAAAAGATCGTTTACGATCCGGACATCAAAAACATCATGTTTAGTTACTGTTTAACCTGCCATAGCGGAAGTTCTGCAATTTCAGGTCTGGATTTGTCTTCTTACCAAAAGGTTAAAGATGCTGTTGAAAACAAGCAGTTGGTTCATTTCATCAACAATGCAAATAATCCAATGCCACCTAGTGGATTGATGCCCGCTAGTGAGCGCCAAAAAATTGAGAATTGGGTTCAAAATGGGTTTTTAGAGAACTAGATCAGAAAGTAAATAAAAGGCATACAAAAGCCAGAAAATATTGAGAGTCCAGTACAATACTGGACTTTCTTTTTGGTACACATTGAACAACAGAAATGCTGTTTTAGTCTGAATGGAACGAATAGACCAATACAAAAAAAACACTCCCCAAACCCAATACCATTGGTAATAGGTTGCGGCTAATAAAATGCCTAATGCTAAAAATGAAACAATCTCTTTTGCTTTCATTTTCCTGCTCTTATTCTACTCAATGTTTCTTGAGATATTCCTAAAAAAGAGGCAATGTTACCTAGCTTACTTCGTAGTTCAATATCCGGAATAAACTCTAGAAGCAGTTGGTATCGTTCTTTAGCGGATAAGAACATGTAGCCTTTAAAATACTGATCCAAAAATGCGGTTTGTTCTTCAGCTAGTATTCTGGCAAAAGTGGCAAAGTCTGGTTCCTGTTGAATGAGTTTTTCAAATTCATTTTTCTTCAACACCATGATCTCACTTTCTTCCAACACCTCAATATATTCATAGCTTCTTGCATCACCGTAAAAGCTATGCCAGGCCGTGAAGAAATATCCATCTCTGTAAAACCAGGAAGTAACATCCTGGGCATCATGAATGTAATAGGTTCTAACAGTACCACTTTGGAGGTAATATAGAGCATCACACATTTGCCCTTCTCTTAACAAATGTTCTCCCTTTTTAGCTCTTCTAAAGTCGACAGAATCTTGAAAAAGCGTCTCCAATTTATTTGAAAACTGAAATCTTGAATGGCTACCGTATTCGGCTAAATCCATAGGTTTTGAATTTTGCCAAAAGTATAATTGTGATCGAACAGTTTAGCATCAAGTAAAAAAAATTAGCCCTGAAAAGTGTTGCAGGTGCAAAGAAATGTGTTGGTTAATCACTTGTCATGCCGTTTATCTTTGAAGTATGAAAAACGGAATCAAAATCGTAAAACGAATCTTAAAATATACAGGCCTAACCCTTCTTGGATTGATATTAGTTTTGGTTGTGGTTGGTACTTTATTTATGAACCTAAGCCCTCAGTTTGGTGGTGAAATCACAGCTGAAGAACTAGAGTCATATGACAAATTAGAGTACCACGAAGATGGAGTATTCGATAACCTCATCCCAACAAGTATGGATATGAATTTCAGTAAAATGATGGAGGTGATGGGCGATTTTATGGAAGGAGTACCAAATGACAATCCCAAAAGTCAGCTACCTCAAGAATCGGTTGATTCTGCATTATTAGTCCTTTCAAAAACCGAAGACAAAATGATTTGGTTTGGACATTCAGCTGTATTGATGCAATTGAATGGCAAAACTATTTTGCTTGACCCTATGTTAGGAGATGTTCCAGCCCCACATCCTTTACTAGGAAATAACAGATACAGCAACAACTTGCCCATAGAAATCGAGAAACTTCCAGAAATAGATTTTGTATTAATATCTCATGACCATTACGATCATTTAGATTATGAGTCAATCATGCAATTGAAGGCAAAAACAAAACACTTTCTTGTTCCATTTGGAGTAGATGCCCATTTTAAATCATGGGAAATTGAAGAAGGTAAGATTCACAAATTTGGTTGGTGGGATGAGTTAAAGCTGGAGGGCTTAGAATTCGCCTTTGCTCCTTCTCGTCATTTTTCAGGCAGAGGATTTGCTCGAAACGAAACACTTTGGGGTTCTTGGTTGGTAAAGTCAGACAACAAGACGTTTTACTTTAGTGGAGATGGAGGCTATGGACCTCATTTTAAAGAGATCGGTGAGAAATATGGACCGATTGATTTTGCGATGCTTGAATGTGGACAATACAACAAAAATTGGGATCAAATACACATGATGCCAGAAGAAACAGCACAGGCTGGTGTAGATCTTGGAGCCCAAACCATAATGCCCATTGATTGGGGAGCATTTACTTTAGCTCTGCACACCTGGAACGACCCGGTGATACGTGTTTCAATTGAAGCAAAAAGATTAGGCATCCCAATTATTACACCCATAATTGGAGAACAAGTTTCTTTAATGGATAGTTTGACCTTAAGCAGTGCACCTAACCAATGGTGGACGGATAAAGCACTGAATCAAGATTAAAGTGCATCTAGCATATGTTCTTTGTAAACAGGCCTTCCATTTAGAGGTTGAGTTTCGCGGTAATTATTAGTAGGCATTAATTGTTGCAATAGCTCAATTTGTTCGGCTGACGCATTTGTAGGTTCTTTCATTACCATCCATAATACTCTCTCAGTGCAGGGGGGAGT